>JBEKYH010000192.1:0-8710 GCA_049511115.1 Tepidisphaeraceae bacterium
AGGCCTCCCCATGACCCAGGACATCAACCTCACCCGCGTCGATCGCGCCGGCCGCGCCATCGCCAGCTCCGGCTCCAAATGGGAACCCAAAATGGGCTACTCCCGCGCCGTCCGCAGCGGCAACTTTATCTCCGTCTCCGGCACTGTCGGCATCAACGCCGACGGCTCATACCCCACCAGCCTCCGCGAGCAGACCCGCCGCTCCCTGGCCATCATCTGCGCCGCCGTCGAGACCCTCGGCGGCCGGATCGAACACATCATCCGCACGCGCATGTATGTCAGCGATATTTCCAAGTGGGAAGAAGTGGCGGAAATCCACGGCGAAATCTTCGGCGACATCCGTCCGGCTACATCCCTTGTGGAAATCGCCCGCCTCATCGATGTACAGGCGCTGATCGAAATCGAAGCCGACGCGATTGTGCCGTAATGGGAGCGTGGGGTGCGTTGTTTCACCGCCCCGCGGCCGTCTGCACATTCCTCTCCCCTTCCACCGGCCCGGCTCCGTTGTAGCTCTGCTCACTGATCCGCCCGTCGGCGCCGATGGTCACATCAATCGTCCCGCAGCGGCTCGTCCGATAGACCGGCCAGGGTTCCGCCAAATCGTCAAATTCAATCTGCTTGTGCGTGAGAGCCTTGTCGTTTGAGCAGATGATCATTCGCGGATCGATTGCGCGAATAAACGACAGCGTGCTGGTCTCCGCGCTCCCGTGATGCGGCCCGACCAAAATATCGGATTTCAACAGCCCCGGCTGCTTCAGCAATTCCAACTCCGGCGGAACCTGAATGTCGGCCGGAAACAGCATCGTCCTTCCCGCGTAACTCAGCTTCACGACCATGCCGCAGTTATTGGAATCCATCTTGCAATTCAGGGGCGGCCAGAGCACCTGCAAACTCGCCCCTCCGCCAACATCAATCCGATCCCCGGATGTCTCCAGCGTAGGCGTCGGCCCGCTGGTATCCAAAAAATGCAGCAACGCCTCGGCCGTCGTCACGCCCTCCGCGTGCGGCCGGAAATAAGGCGTCATGCGCACGGTATGCACATGAAACCCCTGAATGATTTCGCTCGCCGCCGAGATATGGTCGTAATCGCCGTGGCTCAGAAAAATCTCATCCACCTTGCCGATCCCTTCGTGGTACAGATACGGTTCGATCACGCGCTGATAGACATCCGGCACCGTCGATGATCCGCAATCCATGAAAAAGCATTCCCCTCCCTGCACGCGCACCAGCGCGCTCTGCCCCGCTCCGATGGATAAAAACGTAATGCGAACGCCGCCGCCCGGCTTGCCCGTCGAAGCCGTTCGCGCCGCCAATGGCGGCATCAGCAAAAACAGCGCACACCCTACAACTGGCGCCGCTCGCGCTGCCCAGCGCGCGGCGCTCTGCCGCCACGGAATCAGCGCGCATGCGAGCAATGCGTAATACACTACCATCACCCAGATCGCTGGCGGCGCAGTCGCCTCCGACGCCCCGGGAATTCCCGCGATCAACGCAACGCCATGCCGCAGCAGCGCCGCCGGTATAGCCGCCCCAATCGCCCACACATGCGCCAGCGGCGGAAGCGCCATCGTCAACAAAATCTTCGCCACTCCGCCCAGCAGCGCCGCCACCGTCAGCGGCAGCAGCACAAACCCCCCTGGCACGGCCCACGGATTGGTCTGCTGAAAGTGGTATGCCACCAGCGGCAGGATCATCACCCACACAATCGCCGACGCGAGAAACGCCCGCCACAACAGACTCAATATCGAGCGCATCAGCCACGCCAACGGGCGATCATCGACCGCATCGTGCACCCACGGGTCATCGCCGCGCCAAACACCCAGGATGAACAGATTGAGCCGCCGCCCAAACAAAATCAGCCCCAGCACCGCCGCCACTCCGATCTGAAATCCCGCATTGAACAAATCCGCCGGCACAAAAATCAAAATCGCGCTCACCGCGACCGCCAGCGCCTGCAACCCATCCGTCGCGCGCCTCCCCAGCAGCGCAATCCCGCCGACACCGCACATCACCAGCGACCGCACTCCCGTCTGGCTCGGCAGCGCCACCATGGCATACAAACTCACCGCCACCAGCGACACCCACACCGCCGCTTTTGGCGATACGCGTAACACCCGCAACAGCAGCAGCACGCTTCCCCCCAAGATGGCAATATGCAACCCGCTGATCGAAAGCTGATACGCCGTTCCGGTCAGGATGAATTCCTGCCGCACGGGTTCGGCGATCGGCTCGGCATCCCCCAGCGTCAGCATCCGCAAAAACGCCGCATCGAGCGCCTGATCCGCGCCGAATCCGCCGGACAACAACACCCGCGCATCCTGCCGCAACCACACCAGCGGCGACGCGCTGCCCGCGCTCACAATTTCAATCGTCTCCGGCCTGCGGATGCGAAACGTCGCCAATATCCGCTGCCGCCTTTCATAATCGGCGTAATTGAATTCCCCCGGATTCTCCGCCGCCTCGGGCCGGCTCAAAAATCCCAGCGCCCGGATCACCTGCCCCGCGGCGAGGTCTTTATCCGGCGTTTCCACATTCAGCGCCACTCGCCCGCTCGCCGGCGTCCATCCGCTTCGCGTGCGCACCGCCACCACATCGGCCGCCATATTTTGTTCCATTGGCAATCGCCGATGTTCCGCCTCCCCGCCCGTGAGGCGCGGCGCTTCAATGAGCCGAAGCTCCAACTGCGCCAACCGATTGCCCTGATCCGTGAAAAGCCCGATTTGACTGGCTTGAAAGAAAAATGCGTCGAGTTGCCCCGCCGCCAAGGCGAGGAAAAAAATTCCCCCCGCCAGAAGTGCCGAACACGCCGCCCCACGCCGGCGCAGGACCAGCGCCGCGACCCAAAAAATCGCCACCGATATCAGCCATCGAATCGGCCAGGCAGGAAATACGCTTTGCCCGAGAATCCCCGCGACAATCAGCAGCGCCGCCGTCACCGCCGGCCGTCGCGCGACGGCGCCGGCCAACGTCCACGCGCGACTCGCCGGGGAAACCCCCACGCGCCCGATCTTATTCCACCGTCACGCTCTTGGCCAGATTCCTCGGCTTATCCACGTTGCACCCGCGCGCCACCGCCGCGTGATACGCCAGCATTTGCAGCGGCACCACCGTCAGCAGCGGCTGCAAGCATTCCAGCGCGTGCGGCACATAAATGACATGATCGCTGTGCCTGCGAATCGCGTTGTCCCCCTCCGTTGCCACCACAATGACCTTCCCGCCGCGCGCCCGGACCTCTTCGATATTGCTGATCACCTTCTCATATTGCACGCCCTCGGTGGCGATGAACACCACCGGCATCCCCTCGTTAATCAGCGCAATCGGCCCATGCTTCATCTCCGCCGCCGGCATCCCTTCGGCGTGGATATAACTGATTTCCTTGAGTTTGAGCGCCCCCTCCAGCGCGATCGGGTAGTGATATCCGCGCCCCAAAAACAGCCAGTTCTCCCGATCGCAGAACTGCCCGGCAATGTCCTTGATCTGCGCGCTTCCCGCCAGCACCGTCTCCATTTGCTCAGGGATCGCAAACAACCCGTCAATGGTCTCCTGCGTCTGCGCCTGGCTGAGAAACTTGCGCCGACCGAGGAACAGCGCCAACATCGTCAGCACCGTGCACTGGCACGTAAACGCCTTGGTGCTGGCCACTCCAATTTCCGGACCGGCATGCAGATAAATCCCCGCATCCGTCTCCCGCGCGATCGTGCTGCCGACGCTATTGATAATCCCCAGGCACAGCGCCCCTTTTTCTTTTCCCTCGCGCAGCGCGGCAAGCGTATCCGCGGTCTCGCCGCTCTGGCTGATGGCCACCAGCACCGTGTCGTCTTCCACGATCGGGTTGCGATAGCGGAACTCGCTGGCATAGGTGCATTCCGTCACCACCTTGGCCAGGTCCTCCATGATGTAATCGCCGAACATCCCCGCGTGCCAGGCCGTTCCCTGCCCCGTCAGGATAAACCGCCGCGCCCGCACCAATTCCCGGGCAAAGTTGGAAACGCCCCCCAGCACGATCCTTCCCTCGCGCTGTTCCAGGCGGCCGCGCAGGCAGTTCCGTATGGCCGTCGGCTGCTCGCAGATTTCCTTGAGCATGTAATGCTCATAGCCGCCGAGTTCGTAAGCCTCGATCGTATTCTCCAACTGGCTGATGACCGGGCTGATTTCAATGTCGTCGATGGTCAGCGTCCGGAACGATCCCGGCTTCAGCACCGCCATCTCGTTATCCTTGAGGTAAATCACCCGGTCGGTATGCTCGACGATCGCGCTGGAATCCGAGGCGACGATATATTCATCCTCCCCCACGCCCACGATCAGGGGCGACCCGCGCCGCGCCGCCACCAGCGTGTCCGGCTCATCCTTGCAGATGACCGCAATGCCATACGTGCCGCGCACCTCGTGCAGCGCCGCCTGCACCGCCCGTTGCAGGATGGATACGCCATTGCCGACGTCATTCTTTTCCTGCAATTCCTTGTAGAGATGCCCGATCAGCACCGCCAGCACTTCCGTATCCGTCTGGCTTGCAAACTTATGCCCCTTCTCCGTCAGGAACTGCTTCAGTGCTGTGTAATTCTCAATGACGCCGTTGTGGGCCAACGCCAGCCGCCCGTTATCGTCGCTATGCGGGTGGGCATTGACGACGGTTGGCGCTCCATGCGTCGCCCAGCGGGTGTGGGCCATGCCGATATGTGCGGCGGGAAGGGCCTTGCCGTCATGCAGGGCATTCTCCAACACGCTGATCCGCCCGACCGCGCGGCGGATATACAGGTCATGATTGCTGTCGATGACGGCGATCCCCGCGCTGTCGTAGCCGCGGTATTCCAGGCGCTTAAGTCCCTCAATTAGAACTGGTTGGGCGAGCTTGCGCCCGACATAGGCGACGATTCCACACATAATTGGCCTCCTGACCCGATCCCATCCTCAGCGTTGCATGAAGCCCAAAACTCCCCGGCCGCTCGGCTGCCCCTAACCCTGGCGGCGTCGTTTCGATTGGTCCACCCCAATTTAGCCATGTCTAGTTTAGCCACGCCGCCCTTGCGAAAAAAGATCACCCCGCCGATTGGGTCGGCGGGGCGTCCGCGGAGCTAAAGGTTCCTTACCGCCGCGGCGTCTTCGCCCGCGGCGGACCATTCTCATTCAATTACTTATTCAGCACCGGTTGCGCGTCCGCCGCAGCGGCGCTGTCCTTGTTCAATTCCAGCTTCTTCGGCTCGGGGCGCGTGTCCTCGGTGTCGCTGGCTGTAACCGCCGGCCCGACATGCTGAGTGGGAAGAATCAGCACTTCCACGCGCCGGTTCTTGCTGCGCCCGGCGGCCGTGGAGTTATCCGCGATGGGCCTCTGATCGCCATACCCAGCGACGACGATGCGGGCCTTGCTCACGCCCTGCGCCATCAGTTCCGTTCCCACGGAAATCGCCCGGTGGGCCGACAGATACCAGTTATTCAGATGCCCGCGCTTGATCGTCTCGGGATTGGTTACCGGCACATTGTCCGTGTGACCCGCCACCTGCAGCTCGTAAGCCGCGGCGCCGGCGCTGTTCAAAATGCCGGCGAACTTGTCGATCACCGTCTTGGCTTCAGGCGTCAGATCGGCGCTGCCCGTCGCGAACGTCACGTCGCTCTTGAACTTCACCACGCCGCGAGCGGCGTCAAATTCCACCACGCCCGGATTGGCCGCGGCGAATTCGCTCAGCGCGTTGCTCAACGGCGCCGGTAAGGCGTTGCCTGCGCCGCCCGATTGAATGATTTGCTCAATCTTCGGGGGATTATTCAGGCTGTCCTTGAGCTTGGCGTCGAGCCCAGCCACCTGGCCGCTCAGGTCTTTGTCCTGAGCTTCAAGATTCGCTCGCATCGCCTCGTCGGTGGTGAGCTGGTCCTGCAACGTGGCAAGCTGCGACTTGTAGGCCGCCGCTTCCGCCTTGGCGGTCGCCGCTTCCTGCTGCGCCGAATCAAGCTGTTCCGTCAGCGCGGAATTTTCCAGCATCTTGGCGTTGTATTTTTCCTGGGGAACACACCCTACGACCGAGGCGGTCAGGGCGAAAGTGAGTGTGGCCATTCCAAGCCACTTAAGCATCCGTGCCATCGCGAGCCTCCATGCGGTTGAATTTTTGCTTGCCGGGACGTGAGAATATCACTCCCAGAAAGTCTGGACAGCTATTCTGCCAGACATTTTTATGATTTCAAGGGGAATAGACCGATAAAAATGTAAATTTTTTAACAGTAAACAAACAGTTCATTTCCGTCCGCCGCGGCTCATGATGAATCCGCCCGCGAACATCAGGACCGGCAGCACAAAGGTAGCGCCCGCCACGATCATGAAGCTATAGCCTCCCGTGTCGCTCGATCCCATCTTCTTGATGATGTCTGGATAGCTGTCGGAAAGGCCGCAGACCAGGGCATAAGCCGCAAACAAAAGCACGAATACCGCTCCCAGCGCCGCCATGCCGAAGGCCGGCGCCATCGCGTCGGGCGCTTCCATCATGACCGGCCCCTTGGCCATCGGCGCGCTCGCCCGCGCTTCGGTCAATCCCATTCCGATGCCGGTGCCGCCCAGGGAGCTCGCGGCCATCGCGCCGGCCCCGGAGCTTTCGTTGGGCGACCGCCGCACGCCGCTGGCGCTGGGGGCGATCTCATCGAGCAACTCCGCCCCCAGGCTCGTGTCGTCGCTTTCGCGCGTCAGGTCGAGCAGACCTGATCCCGATCCCACGCTTTCAATATTGATCTGCTCCGCCGGGCTGATCCCCGGCGCCACCGAGGTCTGCGCCGACGGGTCGGCCTTGTCCGCCACATCATCCGGCTGAAATACGTCGATCCCCGACATCGATGCGTGGCTTGCGGCCGGCCCAGCCGCGCGGCTTGATCCCGGCGCGCCGCTGACCGAACCGGAAAGACCCAGGTCCGACGCCAGCGCCGTATCTTCTTTCAGACTTCCCGTGCTGCTCGCACCGGCCGTCGAACCGGCTTTGGTTCCCGTGGACGTGTCTGCCAGCGGCAATCCCGCGGCCGATCCGGTCGAATCCTTCGCATCGGAAATGCTCAGGTGAATTCCGCTGTCCTCCGGCGTCAGGTCAATCGGCTCCTCATCCGGCAACCCCGAAAGTTCCGCCTTGAGGTTTTCCACCTGGTCGGCCTTGAACATCAGCCGGTTGCCGTCGCGAAACTCGCGCAGCCGCCCCTCGCTGGCCAGTTGTTTGACTTGGTCCTCGCTCTTGCCCAGGGCGGCTTTTGTTTCGTCGATGGTATAAAACATCTTGGCCATGGCGTACGACTCCTGCAAGAAGGCTAACGTGCGGATTGCTGCGTTGCGGGCGGCGTCTTCGTTTCCCGTGCCCGTTCGTCCTGTTGTTCCTGTTCCACCATCTGCGCCACTTCCCAGGGAGCCGGGGATGTGGCGAAGTTTTTCAACATCCGGTCATACTGAAAATTCCGGGCCGACGTCAACTTAAGCTGACGGTCGCCCGCATCATATTCATACGTGCAAATCGTCTGGGCGTTGGCGTCCAAAAGATAACAGCCCCAGGCCTCATTGTGAAACTGGGCCGGCATCACATACACGCCGCCGCCCCCCGCGATGGGCGCCTGCGTCTGCCCCAATGCCGCCGGCAAAAAGCTCGGCTCCACCGGCCGCAGCACTAAAACCGCCAATATCGCCAGCAAAATCGCGGCATTCACATACAACGCCGTCGCCACCTGATTTCTCGGCCTCGGGGGACCATTCTCCACCCTTAAATCTTAGCCGAATCGAGCGCCGGGTGGCAACAGGAGCTGGGCGCGGGATGACAAGGTGACAAGGTGAGGGGGTGACAGGGTGAGGGGAATGGAAGAGTTCGGCAGGCGAGTGAGCGGGTCGCTGCCAGCGGGAACTCCCAGGAACCGGGCAACCAGCATGTGTCCCTGGATTCCCGTCCCTGGATTCCCCACCCGGCTTATGGCTGTGCTAATTCTGGTACGGAAAATTCCAACGAAAATAACTGGGTCGTTCCAGGCTTGCCATAGCTGGTCAGGCGTACATGGTGATCCGGAGTCACATCGTACGAGAGCATAGTTCCCCAACCATCGGTGGAATACAAAAAGTGTGTTAAATTAAGAGGTAATTCACGGTGCACCATAACATAATTACGAATTTGACGTTCCGTATGTAAAAGACAGATTACTGTGTCGCCCGCTGCCTTCCATTCACTCGCGTCCGTTCTATTTACCATGGAAAATCGAAGTATTCGGATGTTGTTCTCGCCTCGCGCACCCAGGCTTTTGAGAACTATTGACCCATCACGTTGAGGAATGTACTCGAACGGAACACCCCAGGCGTCACAATATTTTGAATCGGGTTGGCCGTCGAGGTCTGCCAAAGTGCCGGGTGAATGACCATTGGTGGCGGTATAATTTTCGATGCGTAGAAATAGTGCTTGCATGTCTGATTCTGTTTTCTGCTCTGGGGGAATCAACCCCAACCGCATAGAAGCCCATATCGCAACCGCTATGGCTAAGGTGGGAAGGCAGCCCGCAATTAACTTCACGACATTTTTCATAAGCTTGCAGAGATCGATGACTTCCTTCCACTCCTGAAAAAAACGGCCTGCGGCCCAGAGAGTCGAAAGCAGAGAGTGGAAAGTGGACCGGAGTCCGAAAGGCCAGGAAATGTCTAAACCTGTCTAAAAGTGTCGAAGTATCCGCCCTGAGCCCGTTGAAGAATTCGCTTTACCTCTGCGTCCAGAGCCTGCCC
>JBEKYH010000193.1:0-8710 GCA_049511115.1 Tepidisphaeraceae bacterium
GGAATCTTCGAGGAACACGGCAAGACGTGGTTCAGTTGCCATTTCTATGACGCGACCGCCAATGGGGCGAGCAGGTTGTCGATTCGGCCGCTGACATGGGATGCGGATGGGTGGCCGGTGGTGGGAAAAGTGAATTGATTGCCGCGCTTCCGCGCGCGGGCGAGATTCCTATGCGGATTTCATTGCATGTTGTGGGTTTGACACATCATCTCAGTACGTAACGGGAAGCACCCTCACCCCAACCCTCTCCCTGAGTACATATGGAGAGGGAGGAAGAGCGAGATTACAAAGAGCAGACGTTACACCCAGATTGTCACGGCTGTCGCGGCTGGGAACAGTGACAACAATGGCGCAGGTCTTTCCTGTCGCTGGCGATAATTCATAAACGCCGTTGCCATCGAAACTTATAAATCTTCACGTCATTGGCCCACCCTTCGCTTTGGGCGTTTGGAACCGCGTCGCAGGGCTCTGACCAAGCCGCGACAAATCCATCCGCTCCGGGGCAATTCAGAACAGGTGGGCAATAATGGCCGCAAAGCATCTCGTATTGTGCACATCAATCCTGGGCGTAATGGCGGCGGCGCCGCTGGCGCGAGCCGATTGGCCGGGGACGCTGGCGGATACGTCGCCGACATTGCAGTCCGCGCCGGATACGGAGCCTTTGTCTTTAACGCCGGCGATAACGACGGCCGCCCCGCAAGCGGAGGCGGACCAAAAGCAGCCGACGATGTTGGATGAGGCGCCCGCTCCCACCACGCCGCAGATTCATGGATTCTTTGAGTCGCAATTCAAGACCGCGTACATCACGCCGCGCGGCCTGGTCGTGCAGGATAAGGGCCTGGTGGTTCAGCCGGTCGGTGGAATTGTCATTGACGCCTACGATGGCACCGGGTTGCTGGACAATATCGCCGTCATCGGCGGCCAATGGAGCAGCATCGACACTGCGGAAGACAACAGCGAGGTCGGCTACTACGACGAGACCGATCCGTTCGGCGAGCTGGATACCAAGTGGCTGGACTCCAAGCTCGAAGTTTCGGTGACGTACGTCGCGTTCATCAGCCCACAAGACGCCTATAAAACCGAGCACAACATTGAAACCAAGGTCGGCTTTGACGACAGCGACTATCTCCATGCCTTCGCGCTGCACCCCTACATGAAGTTTTTCTACGAGGTCAAGGGCGACTCGACCGTCGTGACCGGCCGGCGCGGCAACACGTATGACTTCGAAGTCGGCGGTGCTCCGTCGTATACGCTCAAGACGTTCCCGGATTATCCGATTACGATCAGCCTGCCGACTTTCGTTACCGTCGGTCCGCACAATTTCTGGGGCGGGTCGCAAGATTGGGGGACGTTCCAGACGGCGGTCAGCCTTTCCATGCCTCTGACCTTTATCCCGGTGCGATTTGGATATTGGCATTTGGACGGATCGTTTACTTACATCTACGAAATCAATCACGAGCTGCGCACGGCAGCTTCCATTTTGGGTAACGGCGACGACCCGAGCCGATTCGTCGGCGAAGTCGGCATCGGTATGAATTTCTAGAAGAGGTTGTCCGACCACCGGCTCGTTCCTCTTTGGGGGAGTGGAACGGGCCGTCTTTATCGGCGGATGATTTGACGGGATCAATGTGGACGCATTGGCACCTTTCTTGCAGGAGAACTCACGTGGCATCTCGAAATGACCTATCGGGGCGTTTGATCGGGTCTATATTGCCTAACCGCGCGGCGGCCTTGCTGGCCTCTGGGCTGGTTTTGGCTCTTTTCACGCTTTCCGGCTGCGGCAAGAGCGACAGCACCACCGTGGCGTCGGCCGGGTCCAGCGGAAGCGCTTCCACCGACACCAGCTCCAAGCCGATCACCGTGGGCTTCCTTTATGTCGGCACCAAGGATGACTACGGCTATAACGAATCACACGCCCAGGGCGCCGACGCTGTTAAGCAAATGCCCAATGTGAAGGTGATTGAAGTTGAAAGCGTGAAGGAAACCAAGGATTGCCAGGACACGATGGAGAGCATGATCAACCTGCAAGGGGCGACAATGATCTTCGCCACGTCGTTCGGCTATTTTGATCCGCACGTACAAGTAGTGGCCAAGAAGTATCCCAATATTGACTTCCTCCACGCGGGCGGCACCTGGAAAGACGGTATGCCGACCAACATCGGAACGTATTTCGCCTACATCGACGAGTTGGAGTACCTGTGCGGCATCGTGGCGGGCGAGACGACCAAGAGCAACAAGCTTGGGTATGTAGCGGCCAAGCCGATCACGCCGGTGCTCCGCGACATCAACGCCTTTGAAACGGGGGCAAAGTCGGTCAATCCCAAGGCCACTTTGACGGTCATTTTTACCGGCGACTGGTTCCTGCCGAACGAGGAAGCCAACGCCGTCACCAATCTGGCCGACCAGGGCATTGACGTGGTGACTGGGCATATTGACAGTCCCAAAGTGATGATCCAGACGGCGGATAAGCGCGGGATTTATTGCTGCGGTTATCACTTCGACGGCACGGCTCTCGCTCCCACGCACTACCTGACGGGCGCGGAATGGAACTGGGGACCGATGTACGTGAATTTCGTGAACGACTTCCGCAATGGCAAGCCGCTGCCGCGCAACTTGATGGGCAGCATCCGCGATGGAAGCGTGAAGCTATCGCCCTATGGCCCGGCCGTTTCTGATCAGGCCAAGAAGGATTGCGACGCCGTCAAGGCGCAAATGGTGGCCGGCACATTCCATATGTTCACCGGACCGATCAAGGACAACAAAGGCAATGTCGTGATTCCAGCCGGCACATCGTATGACGATCAGGATCCCGCACTGTGGGGAATGAATTATCTGATGGACGGCGTGATCGGTAATACCGGCAGCAATTGAGCCGCGGGATTGGGTGAGAAGATCATGACGCAAACGACCACGACTCGTCCAACGTTGATTTTCCGGGCCAAGCGATTTGTCCCGGTGGGCGTGGTCGATGCACTGGTCATTTCCCTGGCAGCGGTGCTCCTGTCGCTGATTCTGTTCGGTCTGTTTGTTCTCTGCTCAGGCGTCAATCCGATCACCGTGTATCAGTTGCTGTTGCGCGGGGCGTTCGGGACGCAGTATTCGTGGCGCAACACGATGATTCACGCCGCGCCGCTGATGCTCACGGCGCTTTGCGTGGTCATGCCGGCCCGGGTGGGGATGATGATCATCGGCGGGGAGGGGTGTGTACTGTTGGGCGGCTTGATCGCCGCGCTGACGGCTCACCTGATGCCCAACTCGCCGCCACTGATGGTGCAAGCAGGGATGATTATCACGGGGATGATCACGGGCGGTTTGTGGATCAGCATTGCCGGGGCGCTGCGGCAGTTTCGCGGGGTCAACGAAGTCATCAGCAGCCTTCTGATGAATTACATCGCCCTGGCGATTTTGAACCACTGCGTGGAAGGGCCGATGCATGACCCGACGAGTCTGAATCATCCATCTTCCTGGCCCATCGGCGACGCCAATATGCTGGGGAATATCCCGGGAACGGAAATTCATTGGGGGCTGGTTTATGGATTGATCGCCTGTGTGGTTTGCTGGATTCTCCTGGATCACACGACACACGGGTTCGCCAGCCGCGTCGTGGGCGGGAATATGCGGGCGGCCCGGATCGCGGGGATATCGATCGCCAAGTATTCACTAATGGCCTGCTTCATCGGCGGGGCCTGTGCCGCGCTGACGGGCGTTGTGGAGGTGGCCGCGATACATGGCCATGCCAATGACAGCCTTGCGGCCGGGTACGGTTATGCGGGGATTCTGGTGGCGTTCGTGGCGCGGCAAAATGCGCTGGCGGTAATACCGGTCTCGATTCTTCTGGGCGGAGTCGCCGGCAGCGGCGATCTCCTGCAAGCCCAGGCGGGGCTGAGCAGTGCCAGTGTGCAGGTTTTTCAGGGGATTTTGTTTCTGGTGATTCTCGGATTGGATACCTGGTCCGGCCGGCTCAAGGACGTGCAGAGCGCGTGGTTTGCGCGGCCCTTTATGCGTCTGGCGGGAATGTTCTTCCGTAAACCCACAACAGCACAGGTCGCTCATGCAACTGCCAATAGCTGACGCCGCGACAGGACTGGGCCTCTGGGGCGTGCCCCTGGCGATCGGCGCCGGGGCCATCCGGAACAGCACGCCGTTTATTTTCGTGCGCCTGGGCGAAACCCTTACGGAAAAAAGCGGGCGAATCAACCTTGGGCAGGAAGGCACGCTGGTGATGGGGGCGATGGCGGGTTTCGCTGTTTCTTGCATGACGGCCCAATATTGGCCGGCTGCGGGACCTTGGCTGGGGCCGTGGCTTGGCGTGCTGGGCGCGGGCCTGGCGGCGGCGGTGTTGGGATTTTTGCACGCCTTTTTGTGCTCGCAGCCGCGCGTCAATGACATTGCCGTCGGCATCGGCATCATGCTTTTTGGAACAGGTTTGGCGTTTTATCTGGGCAAGCCGTTTATTCAGCCGACCGCGCCGCAATTGCCGTCCATCAATCTCGGGTGGTGGAGCGCTTCGGAGCAGGTGCGGGCGGCGTTGAAAATCAACTGGCTCTTTTTCATCGGCGTGGCGCTGGCGCCCGTGATGTATTGGATGCTGAAGAATACGCGCTGGGGATTGATCGTTCGCACGGTCGGCGAAAGCGCTGACTCGGCGCGGGCCATGGGATATTCCATCAATACGGTGCGCATGATCGCTACCGTGGTCGGGGCGTTCCTGGCCGGAATCGGCGGGTCGTTCCTATCACTTTACTATCCCGGTAGCTGGAACGAGGGGCTTAACAGCGGACAGGGATTGATGGCGGTGGCGCTGGTGATTTTCGCGCGGTGGAATCCAATCTATTGCGTGGGCGCGGCACTGATCTTCGGCGGGGCAAAGGCGCTGGGGCCGGCGCTGCAGTCCATTGGCGTAAGCAAGGGGCATTATCTATTTGACGCGGCGCCTTATTTTGTGACGCTTTTCATCATGATCGCCACCTGCTCGTCGAGCCGGAGCCTGGCGGGAGCGCCCGATGAACTCGGCAAAGCCACATTGTAATTGGACTTTGGACATGGGCGAACCAACACACCTGGTCGAAAGGTATGTCGATTCACAGCCGTACAAATGGCCGTACAACGGCGACCTTCGTCCGGAAAACACGACGGTCATTGTCATCGACATGCAGACCGACTTCTGCGGCAAAGGGGGTTACATTGATCTCCTGGGGTATGACATCAATCTGACGCGCGTCTGCATTGAGCCGATTCAAAAGGTCCTCGACGCGGCGCGGGCCGGCGGGTTTCATGTGATGCATACGCGGGAAGGACATCGGCCTGATCTGGCTGATCTGCCGGCGAATAAGCGCTGGCGCTCGCGCAAATACGGCGCGGGAATTGGCGATGAAGGGCCGTGCGGGAGAGTGCTGGTGCGCGGGGAGCCGGGGTGGGAAATTATTCCTGAGCTTTCGCCGTGGCGGAATGAAACGGTCATCGACAAGCCGGGAAAAGGATCGTTCTGCGCCACTGATTTGGATTTGATTCTTCGCCAGCGCGGCATCAACAATATCGTCCTGACGGGAATCACCACGGATGTCTGCGTGCACACGACGATGCGCGAGGCGAACGATCGGGGATACGAGTGCATTATCCTCTCCGATTGCTGTGCCGCGACCGATCGGGGGAATCATGAGGCGGCGCTCAAAATGGTGACCATGCAGAACGGCGTATTTGGAGCGGTGAGCGATTCGGCCGCGTTCATCAAGGGTATTCACTGATGCGCGATTCTATGATGGGGTATTCAATGATGCGGGAGATTTTATGACCGCTGCGATTGCCGAGCCGGCTGTGAAGGCCAAGGCGCCGGGTCTATCCGCCATTGGAGTGACCAAGCGTTTTGGGTCGTTGGTTGCGCTGGACGATGTGTCGATGACGGTGCGGCCGGGCACCATGCACGCGCTGCTGGGCGGCAACGGCGCGGGCAAGAGCACGCTTGTGAAATGCATCATGGGGTATTACCTGCCGGATGCGGGGCAGATCACGCTGGGCGATACGCCGGTGGTGATCCGCAATCCGCGCGAGGCGCTGCGGCTGGGGATTGGGATGGTCTACCAGCATTTTACGCTGGTTCCGAACATGACCGTCGCGGAGAACCTGGTTCTTTCTCGCGGGAAAGTGCCGGCGGTGGTGAATTGGAAGGAGGAGTACGCCAATCTCCGGGCGTTTATGCGCACCACGCCGTTTTTTATTCCCATCGAAGCGCCCGTCCGTTCGCTGGCGGCGGGGCAGAAGCAGAAACTGGAAATCTGCAAGCAGCTTTACCTCAAGAACAAGGTCCTGTTCCTCGACGAGCCGACCAGCGTGTTGACGCCGGGGGAAGCGGACGAACTGCTTACGATGCTCAAGGAGCGCACGACCAGCGGCGAGCTGACGGTGCTGATGATCACGCATAAATTCCGCGAGGTGATGAAATTCGCGGATGAGGTAACGGTCCTGCGCACGGGCAAATTCGCCGGCAAGGGGCTGGTGAAGGACCTCACGCCCACGGACATGTCGGCCATGATGATCGGCTCGGAGACAACGCGAACCGCGGCGCGCGACATGAAGCCGCGCGGTGAATCGCGGCTGCACATCGACGGGCTGCACGCGCTGGACGACATCGGGCTCAAGGCGCTGGAGGATTTGCAGTTGCAGGTGCATTCCGGGGAGATCGTGGGGATCGCGGGCGTTTCCGGCAACGGGCAGAGCAAGCTGGTCGAAGTGCTCGCGGGCCAGCGCAAGGCGCAGACCGGCGGCATCAAGGTGCATGGCGAGCCGTATTTTGCCAGCCGCTCGGAAATCCGCCGTCACAAGGTGAATTGCCTGCCGGAAGAGCCGCTGAAGAATACGTGCGTCGGCAATATGAGCGTCGCCCAGAACATGGTGCTGCGCAATTTTGACCGGCCTCCCCACGCATTGGGCCGGTTTTTCCTGAATAAAGGGGCGATCCGCCGCGCCGCCCAGACGATGATCGACAAATATCGCGTCAAGACGCCCACGCCTGAAACGCCCATCCGCAACCTATCGGGCGGCAACGTGCAGCGCGCCGTCTTGGCGCGCGAGCTTTCCGAGCATGTGGAGGTGCTGATCGCGGCCAATCCCTGCTTCGGATTGGATTTCGCCGCTGCCGCGGAGATTCGCGCCCAGATCATCGAGGCGCGCAACCGCGGGTCGGCGGTGCTGCTGGTCAGCGAGGATCTCGACGAAGTCTTTGAGCTTTCCGACCGGATCGTCGTCATGTTTCACGGGAAATTCGTCTACGAGACGCCCGCCGCGGAGGCGGATATTTCCATCATCGGGCGGCACATGGCCGGCACGGGGGATGCACATGCGGAGCCGGCGGGGGCGGGAGGAAGCAAGCCATGACCAGCATCACCGCAAAACCGACGGATTTCGTCGTTCCCCTGCGCGGGATGGCGCTGGTCATCATCGACATGCAGCGCGATTTCGTCGAGCCGGGGGGATTTGGGGCGACCCTGGGCAATGACGTCAACCGCCTGCGCGCCATCATCCCCGCGACGCAGCGGCTGCTCGATGCGTTTCGGCGCTGGAAGCTGCCGATCATTCATACCAAGGAGGGGCACAAGCCGGATTTGTCGGACTGCCCGCCGGCCAAGCGGCTGCGCGGCGCGCCGCGCCAGCGCATCGGCGATGCCGGGGCGATGGGGCGCATTTTGATACTGGGCGAGCCGGGCAATGACATCATCCCCGAGCTTGCTCCCCACGACGGCGAGATCGTCCTTACCAAGCCCGGTAAGGGAGCGTTTTACGCCACCGATCTGGACAAACTCCTGAAGGAAATGCACGTCACGCACCTGGCCTTTGCGGGGGTGACGACCGAAGTCTGCGTGCAGACCACCATGCGCGAGGCCAACGACCGGGGGTATGAGTGCCTGCTGGTGGAGGATTGCACGGAGAGCTATTTCCCGGCCTATAAGCAGGCTACACTGGAGATGGTACGTGCCCAGGGCGGAATCGTCGGTTGGACGGCGGCCAGCCCGGAATTGATCCACGGACTGGAGAAGATGCATGGCGAGCGAGTTCACGCGGAGCCGGTCCATAAGTGACCTCGTCGCCGATTCATCGCAGTTCGCAACGGCAGCGCCGTCTTCGGAGCTTCAACCACTCGTATTCCAACGCCTTTTCGGGCCGGTCGTTCAGCCACAACAATGGGAACCGTTCCGCGAGGGGATCGAGATCGCGCGGATTTATTCCACCACCGCGGGCGGGCCGTCAGCGGCGCTATTGCGATATCGACCCGGGGCAAGTCTGGAGCGGCATCGCCACGCGGGGTACGAGCACATTCTGATTCTTTCCGGATCACAGTTGGATGACGGGGGCGAGCACCTGGCGGGCACCTTGCTGGTGAATCCCCCGGGGACCAGCCATGCGGTGCGGAGCATTGAGGGGTGCGTCGTGCTGGCTATCTGGGAAAAGCCGCCGGTGTTTGAAACGGCGGCCGATGAGGCGTCGGAACTCTAGCGATCGGGCAGGTTCATGCGCGACGATGCGTTCATGCGGAAGGCCATCGCCAAAACGGCCAGCGGCATCGCCTCCGGGCAGTCTCCCTACGGGGCGGCCGTGGTGCGCGGGGGGAAGATGATTGCCTGCGCGCATAATGTCGTGGCGAAGACCGGCGATCCGACCATGCACGCGGAAGTGAATGCGATCCGCCTGGCGTGCGGGAAACTCAAGACGACGGATT
>JBEKYH010000194.1:0-12478 GCA_049511115.1 Tepidisphaeraceae bacterium
AGATTTTCTCCGACCCGCGCATCATGATATCGGCCACGTGCGTGCGCGTGCCGGTGCCGCGGGCGCACTGCGAGAGCATCAACCTGGAATTTGAGCGGCCCATGACGCCCGAACAGGTGCGGCAGATCCTCGCGCATGCGCCGGGGGTGAAGATCGTGGACAACCCGGAGCAGAATCATTTCCCCATGCCGATGGAAGCCAGCGGGCAGGATGATGTGCTGGTCGGCCGCATCCGGCAGGATATCAGCCGCGACGATGGGAGGGGGATTGATTTGTTCGTGAGCGGGGATCAGATTCGCAAGGGAGCGGCGAGCAATGCGGTACAGATCGCGGAGAGGTTGATCTGATTCATAATGCCACTAACCGGGGATGCTCAGCGGCCAACCCGTCCGGCAATTTCCCCCTCTCCATGTACTCAGGGAGAGGGCCGGGGTGAGGGTTCTTCGAGTTCGCCGAAAGGCCCGATCGCATCGAAATGCGACCCTCGCCCTAACCCTCTCCCTGAGTACGGTTCGACTTTGCTCACCGCAGGCATGGAGAGGGGACAAGAGCGCCTATGCCCACTGCCCGTTACATGATGACCCTCTCTTACCGCGGCTCGCGCTATCACGGATGGCAGCGGCAGCTTGCGGCTAACACGTGGAAAGGGCCAACGCCCGAGCCTGGGTTTGGCATACCGACGATTCAGGAAACCGTCGCCCGCGCGCTGGGCGGCGTGCTGGGGCATCCGGTTACGCTCGTCGGATCGTCGAGAACCGATTCAGGCGTTCATGCCAAGGGGCAAGTGGCGCATTTCGACACCGACCAGATGCAAATTCCGCCGCTGGGTATGCAGCGGGCGACCAATCATCAACTGCCGGCGGATATTCTGATTCGCGATATCGAGCAGGTGGATGATCGTTTCGACGCGATTCTTTCGACGGAGTGCAAGCGTTATCAATACGCCGTCTGGGCGACCGATCTGCGCAATCCGTTCGTGGACGAACTCGTGTGGCACCAGTGGCGGCCGCTGGACGACCGGGCCATGGCGGCGGCGGCGGCGCATCTCGTGGGGACGAAGGATTTCACGAGCTTTGCCCGGCCGGGGCATCAGCGCGGGAGCACCATTCGCACGATCCTCGGTTGCGACGTTCACCGCCGCGGTCCGCTGCTGGTGATCGGAGTCACGGGGAGCGGGTTTCTGTGGAACATGGTGCGCATTATCGCGGGGACGCTGATGGAAGTCGGGCTGGGGCTTTTTACGCCGGACGATATCCCACGGATGCTCGAGGCGCGCGACCGGCGCAAGGCCGGATCGACGGCGCCGCCACAAGGGTTGTATTTGCAGTGGATACGAATGAAACGGGGCGATGCGCCGGTCATGGCGGGGAATCTGGAATCGGCGTCTGCGGGTGATACGCCATCAGGCCCTTTAGTTTCGACAGGGCCCAGTGCGCCGCCGGATTGCGATGACGAAACAGCGTGATGCTGGGGAGAAAGGTCACGCCTAATCTCGCTTTGGTTCCCTCGGCGCCCGGGCCGGCGTGGTACATTTTCAAGCCTGTTCGGCAGCAATAGGCGATGTTTTCCATCCAGGAGACGAAGTAGAGCGACCTGGCCCGGCCGGCTTGGTCGTCCATGCAGAAGTACTTGTCGATCAGCGTGCCGTCGCGCTCGACAAGGAGATTGAAGGCGAGCAGATTCTTTTCCTGCGCGTAGAGAACATAGTGTGCGCCGGGCACGTCCTGCGTTGCGCGGCGGAAATATTCCTTGCGCTGGATGCCCAGTGATAGCGGGGCGCGGCGCACCGTGTCGAGATAGAGAGCGTAGATGCGGTCGAGCCAATCGCCCGCGTCGGTTGGGCGGAGGATTTCAATTCCCTCAGCCGATTTGAGCTTTCGCCGCAGGTCCTTGCGCATGTTTTTGGAGAGGCGCTGCAGGTATTCATCGACTGTTGCGAAATCAATGGGCAGGCGGGCGCAGGGGATGGTGTCGATCGCGGAAAACCTTGCAGCGAAATCCGCGGGCAATGCATCTACGGCGGCGGGAGTGAAATTCAAAAGCACGGTGAGCGATGCGCGTGCTTCGCGCTGGCGGTGCTTAAGCGCGGCGGCTGCCTGACGCCATGCCCCGGATAAGACAGACGTTGCCACGCCGGGTTTTATGCCGGCCTGGCCCCATTCGCCTTCGACCAGGCCGGCGCCGAGGAGTTTTGGGGAGAGCAGATTGGGCAGGATTTTCTCGGCGCTACGCGCGATGGTGGCGGCTGCGCCGTCGAGCAATGTCGCCAGGCGAAAGCGCGTTTCAAATAGTGGCAGCATCAGGATCGGCTCATCGCCCTGGCGCACGATGATGGAGCCGAATGTGAATCCGTCCATTCCACAATTCTGGATCAGGCGCACCATCTCCAATGAGTCGGGATGATCGGCAAACAGCTCCCGCCATTGGGCGGGTTGCAGACAATCCAGAGAATCGTGAAAGGTCGTCGAGAGGGGCGTCATGGTTCTGACGCCAGCAGTTCGCGCTGCCGCGTCAGAAGCGAGTGTAATCGCTGGGGGGTCTGGAGGGCGAAGAAGAGTTCGCGATCGAAGAGGATTTCCTCGCGCGAGCTTTGCAGTTTGGCTTGGTCGAAACGGGTTTGCCAATCCAAGAGCAGCGGATGGCCTAGCGCGGCGGTTGCGAGAAGGCCGTGCATCTTGCTGAAGAGGGAGGCGCGCTGGCTGGATCGGCGCGGGGCGGCGGCGATGGCCATGACCAGTGGCCCCTTTTCCTTGCCGAGTAGTTGGTGCTTAATGCGGTGACCCTGCAGGGCAAGTAGCGGCAGATTCACGCGCTGGCGGCCCATGGCGGCGGGGGGCAGCAGCGTTGCGGTCGTGACGCAGAATCGCGGGGGCGTAAGCCCAAAGAAATCGTTGATCACGGCGTCGGTCACCCGGTCGTAGCGCGCGCCGCCGATGCCGTGGATGAATTGATCGACGATCAGGAGGCGGAAGAAGAGGGTTAATGTCAGGGCGCGCGGCGTGATGCGCAGGTGATGCGCGGAGAGGAAATCTCCCAGGCGAGAGGCGGCTTGCCAGGCGTCGAGGGATTCGTCGAAGAGAAGGGAATCGCTATCGGAGGTGAGCGCCCATTTTCCGTCAACGCGGTGGACCATGGCGCGAGCGCGCAGTTGTCCCCTCTCCATGTACTCAGGGAGAGGGCGAGGGTGAGGGTCGCAGTTTGATTGTCGCTCACCGTTCGGTAAATCCGAAGAACCCTCACCCCGACCCTCTCCCTGCGTACATGGAGAGGGGGAAGATGGCAGGTGATCGAGCCAGAATGGCGCCTCGCATTGGTCCGCAGCGACGGCCAAATCCGGCATCGGTCGGGAGAGGGAGCGGATTCCGTTGGCTTGCCGATATTCTGCGAGGGCGCGGTTGTGTGACGCGGCGAACTGGCCGGCGCGGGCCAGTAGATGATAGACCAGGGCCAAATAGGGTTTGCCCGCCAGGAGCGGCGAGAGCAGGGCGGTTTGGCGCTTCATGCCCAGCGATTCATCGGCGCGATCAATAGCCTGGACCAACGCGGCGCTCAGGGAGATTGAAGTGTTACCGCGATAATCGCGCAAGCCCGCTAACGCTTGCGGCATCAGTGTGTTTGAGAGCAGATCGGCCCCGCCGAGTTCCGCCTCAATGCGAGCCAGATGCTCGGCGCTGGGAGCGCGAAGTAATCCGCTCCACGCCGCGTTGGTCAGGTGAGAATCATCGGTAATGGCAATCTGGCCTCCGGGCCAGCGCAACGCCAGGTGCTTTGGTTGATCGGTATCCACGGCCAAGTGCCAGGCCTGCCCGCCGAGGCGCTCGGCAATGGCACAGGCGAGGGCATCCTTGGCCCAGACGCCGGGGTGATAGAGTTCGGTCTGGTGTCCGCTGGCAACGACAAGATGGCGATTGGCGATTTTCAGGTCTGTCCGTTGCGCGGTCCGGAGTTCGGCTAACGATGTGTTCTGTATGAATACGCGATCCGCGGATTGAAGCGCATGATGATTCCCAAGGGTATCCGCTAACAGCAGCAAAGGGGGCGGCCAGAGGAGAATCTCGCCATCCCCGGCAGGTGCGATCCAGGCCGGATGACCAGCCATTGCCTGGAGACCGCTAGAGCCAAGAGCGTCCGGGGTGGTCATGGTGATTCATCGGGCGATTCATGAGCGTGTGAATCAGCACGCGCACGGACATGGCGATGCCGTGCAGACCGGCTGCTCTACTTCCGCGCGCAACACATGCAGATAATGGCACAGCCGATTGTCCGGGTCGTCCAGGGTGCCGCCGAAGTGGCGGGTCTTGTCCTTGTAAATCAATCGCACGGGAATCTCGCGGATGCGCAGGCCGGCCATCGCGGCGCGCGGCCAAAGCTGCATGGGAAAGGCGTAACCTTCCTCGGTGAGATTGAGCCGCTGGGTCGCACTCACGCGATGAGCCTTGAAGCCGCAGAAGGCGTCGGTCAATCCGAGATCGAACAGATCGTTGAGGATGTCGGTGAGGGTCCCGTTGATCTGCCGCCGGTCGGGGGGCGGGGCGTCGTCGTTGCCGTTGGGAGCGAGATAGCGCGAGCCGCTGATGATGTCGGCGTCGTCCAATTGGATTTCGCGGATGAACTGGGGGATCATCTCCGGCTCATGCTGTTCGTCGCAGTCCATGGTGATGACCCAGTCGAATCCGTTCGCGGCCGCGAAGTCAAAGGCGTCGATGAGGCTGCGGCCGTAACCGCGGTTGCCGGCGTGGCGGATCAGGTGAATCTCGCCGCAATTGGCGCGCTGGCGGAGCAATTCGGCGGTGCCGTCGGTGCTGCCGTCGTCGATGACCAGGACCTCGTCGTGATAGCGCCGCACCTTGGCCAGGACGCTGGCGAGGTACTTGCGTTCGTTAAATACGGGAATGGCGATGAGTAGCCGCACTTGAATTCCTCGTCATGGACTTGAACAATGCACCCAGCGGCCCACGCCGCCCAGCATGGTAGGAGCGTTGCGAGGCGCGGTCAATCGTTTTGGCAGGCGAGGACTGCCTGCGGTGAGCAGAGTCGAACCGAGGACTGAGACTAAGAACACCAAAGGCGGTCCGCGGTGCGGACCCTACGGGCTGAGATAATCCCTGATGGCGTTAAATTTCCCCCATTGTGACGGAAGACGGCAGATTTTATTGGCGCTGCTGGGTGCGGCGGCGCTTTTGATTGGCGGCTGCGCCGATCCCGCGCCGATTCCGCCGCAGCCAAAGGTGGAGGGACTCGACGCCTATGCGGCTGGGGCGGCGGCGCTGAAGGATGGGAACACGCATAGCGCGCAGACGCTGCTCGAACGAGCCGTCGAGGTCAATCCCAATTTGACCATGGCCCACCAGCTTCTGGGCGACGTTTATCGCAAAGACGGTGATTACGCCAAGGCGAGCGATCAGTACGCCGCCTATTCGCGGCTGGATCCGTATAACTTCAAGAGCCATTACGAACTGGGGCTGGCTTACCAGCTCATGGGCCGCCTCGCGGACGCGGTGGATGCGTATATCCAGGCGCTGGTTCTTTCGCCGCGCGATCTGAATGCCAACATGAACCTGGGGCTGGTGTATTTGGCGCTGAACCGGGTCGACGACGCGGTGCGGCAGCTTCAATTTGCCGTGAAGATCGATCCGCGCTCAGCGCCGGCGGAATGCAATCTGGGCGTGGCGCTGGAGACCAGCGGCCAGCTTGAGCAGGCGCAACTGGCGTATCGGCGGGCGATGGAGTTGGATCCAAATGAGACGGTTGCCATGATTGACCTGGGGGCGGTGCTGGTGCGGCAGGGGCAGGGGCGCGAGGCGCAGACGGTGCTGGAGGCGGCGGTGAAAAAGGTCGATACTGCCATCGTCCGCAAGCGCCTGGGCGACTCTCTGGTTTTGCAGGGTCAGGACGATAAAGCGATGGAGCAATACAATCTGGCCTTGAAGATCGATCCGCGCTTCTGGCCGGCCATGAACGAAATGGGATTGGTTGAGATTCGTAAATACCAGGCGGGAATGACGATCGATGAGGATCAGCGGCTGGCCGCTCTGGATTTCTGGAAGAAGAGCCTGGCGATTCAGCCGCACCAGACGCAAATCCAGCAGTTGGTGGAGCAGTGGAATCAGAACGGGCAGATCAAGCCGTGAGGGCGTAAACTGGCGAAGGCGCCGCATCGCGGGCGCGAATCAGGAGCAACTCGATGGCAGTTCCGTACATCATTCCCTTTTACAAGAACCAGAATCAGCTCGATCAGTGCCTCGCTGCCATCGGCAAACAGACGGAGCCAACGGTTCCGTGGATCTGCGACAATAACGTCAATAATCTGTACTACACTAAGGCGGAGAATCTGGGCCTCCGCGACGCGATGAAAAAGGGGCTGGAGTTTGCGATCGTCGGAACACAGGACTGCTACCTGAAACCAACGGCCGTCGCTGAACTGGTGAAGTTCATGCGCGAGCATCCGCGCTGTGGAATTGCCGGGCTGAAGCAGCTTCTGGCCAGCGATGAAGACATCGTCGTCCACGCCGGCGGGACGATTGCCTATCCGGCCGGCCAGCATGTCGGCGGGCGAAAGTCGCAGGGGACCGGCGCGGTCAGTTGCCGCGCTCCGTGGGTCAATGGGGCGTGCATGTTTGCCCGATTGGATGCGGTTTTGGACTTTGGCCTGATGGATGAAAACATGCTGATGCTGGGGAGCGATTCCGATTGGTGCTATACGGCCAGGGCGCGCAAATGGGAGGTCTGGTATTGCGCAGAGGCTGAGTGTCTGCATGAGGTGGGCGTTTCCAATCGCGGCGGCTCGCCGGAACTGGTCCGGATTTTCCAGGCGGATATGACGTATTGGCGGGATAAGTGGGTGGGGTCGAATCTGTTCGCCCGGCTGGCGACGGAGTTTCCGTATGCGCCGCCGGCGACAAGGTGAGAAAGTGTGAACGTGAGAAAGTGCGAAGGTGGGTGGATCACAATGCCTTCCCACCTTCACACCTTCACACTTTCCCACCTTCATTGGCGCCGGTAAGGGATGGATTCACCGCCGGATAATCTGTAACCTTGCGGCATGAGCGAATTTTTTCCACCATCTGGGGGCGGGTCAGGGGGCGAGGCCGGGCAACCGCCGGAGAACCAGCCGCCGCAGGAAGGGGCGGTGGGGAATTTAGGGGCGCACAGCCAGCAGTTCAGCCATCATCCCGTGGCGGCGCGCGTGCCGGAGCGCGTGGCGCGCGGCGGCCATGCCACGGGGGTGATCGTGCTGGACAGCCCGACCGAATTTGTGATGGATTTTCTGCAGGGGCTGACGCGGCCGTATCAGATCGTCTCGCGGATCATTGTGCATCCGCTGGTGATGGGGCAGATCGCCAAGGCCATGCAGGAGAATCTCAACAATTACAACCAGGCCTTCGGCTCTCCCCCGCCGATGCCGGCGCCACCGCAGCGGCGGCCAACGATTCAGGAAATCTACGAGAACTTCAAGCTGCCCGATGAGTTGCTCAGCGGCGTGTATGCCAATTCCGTGGTGATCGGGCACTCGCGCGCGGAGTTTTATCTCGACTTTATCACCGGATTTTATCCGACGGCGGCAGTGTCGTCGCGCATCTTTTTGTCGTCCTATCAGGCCCCGCGCATTCTGGAGACGCTGACGATGGCGTTGCAGCAGCACCAGAAGCGATACACCGGCGGGCAGCAGCAACAGGGTGAAGGCAACTCTTAAGAGGCAAACATGCCCACCGTCCACTTCACGCTGAATCTTCGGCGGCACGTGGAATGCCCGGTGCAGACGGCGGCGGGGAAGACGGTTGCCGAGGCGCTGGGAGTCGTGTTTGCGGCGAATCCGAAGCTCAGAGGTTACGTGGTGGATGAGCGCGGGGCGCTGCGCAAGCACATGGCCGTATTTATTGATGGGCAGGCGGCGGTGGACCGGGAGGGGTTGAGCGACGCCGTTGGGGAGAAGAGCGAGATATTTGTGATGCAGGCGCTGTCGGGAGGGTGATCACTATACAGAGATCCCTAATGGTCTTGAGTGCTACTTGTAATATATAGCCAGAAGGACCAAACCTGCCCCGACTGCGGCAGCTTCCATCGAGGCCGTTAACCAGAACAGGGGAGGATTCACCTCGCGGTAAATGGTTGCTCTTCGCAGAGGAATTCTGCCCCGCGCGATTTGTAGAATCAGGAGCGGGATAGCGACCAATCCGAGCACAATCGCAGCGTCCATGGTGAATGAATTATCGGCCACGAAAAGCCGATCGTCCACTCCCGCTCACCGAACTCGCGGGTTAGAATCCGGCAGGCTTCAAATATCAGGGCTTCTCCATGTCTTCAAAACTCTGGGTCGGCACTCGCAAAGGCCTCTTCGAACTCGACCGCAATCGCTCGGGCTGGGCGATTGCCAAGGTTCATTTTCTCGCTGACAACGTGCCGATGTTTTTGCCGGATGCGCGGGATGGGACGATCTACGCCGCGCTGAATCACGGGCATTTCGGCAACAAATTCCATCGGCTTGATCCGGGCGCGGCGGCGTGGACGGAATGTGCCGCGCCGGCGTATCCGCAGCGGCCGGCGGATCGTCCGCCAGTGGTCACGGCGATGGGAAATCCGGAGCCGGAGTGGAAGCTGAGCCTCATCTGGTCGGTGGAATCGGCCGGGCCGGATCGGCCGGGCGGGCTGTGGGCGGGGACGGTGCCGGGGGGATTATTTCGCTCTAACGATCGCGGGGCGCGGGATGGATTTGCCGGGCATTCATTCCGTCTGCGTTGATCCCCGCAACAGTGACTGGGTCAGCGTTGGCGTAAGCTGCGGGGGCGTGTGGCAGTCGCGCGATGGCGGCGCGACCTGGGCGTGCCGAGCGACGGGGATGCGGGCGGAGTACATGCCGCCGCAGAAACAATTTGATCCGAATATTCAGGACCCGCATCGGCTGGCGCAGGGGAAGTCGCATCCCGATCATTTCTGGGCCCAGCATCACAATGGAATTTTCCGCTCCACCGACGGGTCGGCGACGTGGCGCGAAATCGGTGCGCCGCCGGCGGCGCCGTCGGCGTTTGGGTTTGCCGTTGTGGTTCATCCGGGCGACGGCGACACGGCGTGGTTTGTGCCGGCCGTCAAGGACGAGAAACGCATCCCCGCCGCCGGGCAGTTGGTGGTTTCGCGCACGACCGACGGCGGGCAGAACTTTGACATCCTTCGCGAGGGGTTGCCGCAGGAGCACGCCTATGATCTGGTCTATCGCCATGCGCTGGATATTGACGACAGCGGCGATTCGCTCGCGTTTGGGAGCACGACGGGCTGGGTGTTCACGTCCGATGACGGAGGGGATCATTGGACGGGGCTGCCGAATCATCTGCCGCCGATTTATTGCGTGAGGTTTCAGTCTCCTTAGCCCATGACCGCGACACTTTTCAGCCAGCTTCCGCAATCGACGCCATCTGACGGGCCGTTCGCGGGGGTGGCGCTGGAGCGGGGGATCGATCGGGTTTTGGATTATCGCGTGCCAAGCGGGATCGCGGCGGAGTTGCAGGTTGGGCAGCGGGTGCGGGTGCCGCTGGGACGGAAGAATCGGCAGGCGCGGGGGTACGTGGTTTCCATTCATGCCCAGGCGCGGCATCCGCAGATCAAGGACATTCTGGCGATTGAAGACAGCCGGCTGTTGCTGTCGGCCAGGATGCTCGAGCTGGCCTGCTGGCTGAGCCGCTATTACGTGACGCCGCTGGGGATGGTGATTCAGAGCGTTATTCCGTCGGCGGTGAAGAAGAAAACCGGCATGGGGCATAACAAGATGGTGCGGTTGGCCAAGCCGCGCGCCGAACTGCAGGAAATTCTCGAAAAGACCAAGGCTCGCAAGCGCCGGGCGATCTTGGCGCGGCTGCTGCTTTTGGAGGAGGGGCAGGCGATCGAACTGCGGCGACTGGCGTCGGAAGCCGGCGCGACCGCGTCAACCGTTAAGAAGCTGGCCAAGCTCAAATGGATTTCGATTACGGAAGAGCCCGACCTGCCGGGACTCACCGCGGGGTTGCGGCAGGGGCGGGCCGATGAGGCGGATATTCCGCTCAATGAGGATCAGCAAAGGGTGTTTGATGAATTAACCGCGCGCACTGAGAGCGGGTTTTCCGTGAATCTCCTGCACGGAGTCACCGGCAGCGGGAAGACGGAAGTTTATTTGCAATGCATCCGGCGCGTCATTGGCGCGGGTAAACAGGCGCTGGTGCTGGTGCCCGAGATTGCGCTGACGCCGCAGACGGTGCGGCGGTTCGAGGCGCGATTTGCGCGGGTGGCGATTTTGCATAGCGGGTTAAGCGCATCGGATCGTCATCGCTATTGGCAGCAGATTTCGGCGGGGGCGGCGGATGTCGTGGTGGGGGCGCGGTCGGCGGTTTTCGCGCCGCTGCCGAAACTGGGAATCATCGTCGTCGATGAGGAGCATGATTCGAGTTACAAGCAGGATTCGGCGCCGCGGTATCACGGGCGGGATGTGGCTATCAAGCGCGGGCAAATTGAGGGGGTGCCGGTGATTCTGGGGAGTGCGACGCCGTCGCTGGAATCATATCACCGGGCGCAGACGGCGGAAGCGAAACGGGCGAGGACTGGAGATTCTGAGCCGCAGTCCTCCTTCCTCCTCTCGCTGCCGCGGCGCGTGCGCGGCTTGTCGATGCCGACGGTGGAACTGGTCGATCTGCGGGCTGAGGCGCGGATGCGGAAGGGGATGCACCTGATCGGGTTGCGGATGGAGAATCTGCTAAAGCAGACCATCGCGGAAAAACATCAGGCGATTTTGCTGCTCAATCGGCGCGGGTATTCCAATTTCGTTTATTGCGCAAGCTGCAATGAAGTGGTGCAATGCGCGTATTGCGACGCGACACTGACGTACCATCGCTGGGGCGGGCCGCCGGTGGGGTCGGGGGCGACGGATAAGGCGATTCATAGCGGGAGCCTGCATTGCCATTATTGTCTGGCGGTGAGTCCGCTGCCGGAGAAGTGCGCTGCGTGCGGGAAAAAGCTCACTTTATTTGGGCTGGGGACGCAGAGGGTCGAGGAGGAGTTGAATAAGAAATTTCCCGGTTTGTCGTATGCGCGCGTGGACGGCGACACCATGCGGTCTGGGAAGGATTATGAGGAGCTTCTGGGTCGTTTTGCGCGCGGCGAGATTCAGGTGATGCTGGGGACGCAGATGATCGCCAAGGGGTTGGATTATCCCAATGTCACGCTGGTCGGCGTCATCAGCGGCGACACGGCGCTGGCGCTGCCGGACTTTCGGGCCGGGGAGCGGACGTTTCAGCTCATTACGCAGGTCGCCGGGCGCGCGGGCCGCGGCGACGGGCCCGGTCGCGTCGTGTTGCAGACATTTCTGCCGGATGATCCGGCGATTGGATACGCGCTACGGCAGGATTTTTCGGGATTCGCCCAAGGGGAACTGGCGCGGCGGCGCGAGGTGGGATTGCCGCCGTTTACGCGGATGGCGCGCATCATCTTGCGCGGGCAGGACGCGACTGATTTGCACAAGCATGCCGATCAGCTCACGGCGGATTTGTCAGCGGCGATTGGGACGGTCGGGCCGGATCAGGTGCGCTTGAAAGGTCCGATGCCCTGCCCCATCAATCGCATCGCGGGATATTGGCGCGATCAGATCGTGCTGTTCTCAGCCAAACCGCAGGCGCTTCAGCGCGTATTGGCTCTGGTCCGCCCGACGGGGCGGCTCACCAAAGCGGAGCGAGTAGCGGTGGATGTGGACCCCGTGGCGCTGCTGTGAACTATTTGGGAAGGATGGCGTCGAGCGCGTCCTTGAAGTCCTGCTCTTTGCGCAGGCCGACGAGTTTCTTTTCCACTTTGCCGCCGTTGAAGACGATCACGGTGGGGATGGAATTGATGCCGTACTTGGCGGCGATGCCGTGGTTGGCGTCGGTATCGACTTTGCCGACTTTGATCTTGGCCCCGTAATCGGTGGCCAGTTTGTTGATGGTGGGGGTGAGCATCCGGCAGGGCTGGCACCACTCGGCCCAGAAATCGACGAGCACGGGCCGGTCGGATTTGATGACCTGCTCTTCAAAATTTGCGTCTGTAAATTCTTCCACGTGCTCGCTAGCCATGTTTGAACTCCTAAAGATTGACGAGCCAATAGTAGGATTTTTCCCGATGGGTTGTCAAATGGGCAGGATTCGCCCTGGTAAATGTAGGGTGGGCATCGCCCACCGCCTGTCCGCAAATTGGTCGGCGTTTCCCACCTTACCAGAGAATACGGCAAGCGATCCAAATACCTCATTCGCCGCGTATTCGCGGTGAATGACCGGAGGTTAGTACGCCCGCGCCAGCTTCGCCTGGGGGTAGGCGGCCAGGACGATCTGGTCGAAGCTGTGGCCTTGGGCGGCTTGTTCTTCGGCGCACCACTGGCTTAGGCCGACGCCGTGGCCGAGGCCGTGGCCGTCGTAGAAGACGATGTTGGCGGCATCGGTTCGCACCTTGCAGAAACTGCTGGGAAGCGAGTTCTGTGTGCCGGGTGGGGCAT
>JBEKYH010000195.1:0-8694 GCA_049511115.1 Tepidisphaeraceae bacterium
GAATCACCGCCTTTTTGCCCAACATCACTCGATGAGCGAGGTTTGGGACGTCTGCGCCATCGGCCCGGAAATTGAAGACAATAACCGCGAAGCGATGAAAGACATCGTTTCACTTACGCAGTCCGACGACATCCTGAAGCAGCACCCACCTTTTGGCGACGTAACGGCTTGGAACAAACTAATGGCCGATACGATCGGGCAGTTGACACCGGATTTTACGGACGTTTATAAGCCGTACCTGGACGGAAAGGCCGATCCGCAAACGCTGACCGACCCGCGCGACCGTCAGATATTCTCCGCCTACCGCAGCCTTCTTGTGACGCGGCCGGCGTCCAATTCATTGCTAGAACAAGTGCGTAACGCGCGGCGGAAATCACTGCGCGAACAGTTATTCGGAAAGGCAGTTCTAGTCGGCTGGACAGCTACGGGTTTCCTCGATCGCGCCGATACGCCACTGGGCTCGCAGGAATTCCCCGGCGTAGTGGTGCACGGCGCGGTTTTCAACGCCATCATGACCGGCGATTTCATTCGCCCGGCCCCGCTCTGGACCGGTCTGGCTATCACCATGCTGGTCGGCGCACTGGCAACATTCGCCGGCGCCTACCTTTCGCCGATCCGCGCGTTGACCGCCGCGGCCGCCATCGTGGTTATTTATCTGATCTGCAATTTCTTTTTCATTTACGACTGGGGCCGGATCGAAATGGACGCCGCCGGCCCAGTGGCCGCCGCCGTGCTTACCCTCGCTGGCTGCACCCTGGCCCGGTTCATCGTCGAACGGCGTGAAAAGGCTCACATCACGGCGCGGTTTCGCAGCTACGTTGATCCGAGCCTCGTGAATTACCTTCTGGAGCATCCCGAAAAGGCCACCCTCGCCGGCGAGCAGCGGGAACTCACCGTGGTCTTCACCGACCTCGCAGGCTTCACCACTCTCTCTGAGGTCCTCAAGGAGGAAACCGTCAAGCTGCTGAACGAATACCTCGGGCGCATGGAGCCGGTCATTCGCCGCAACCACGGATATCTCAACAAGTTCCTCGGCGACGGCATCATGTTCTTCTTCGGCGCGCCCGAACCGTATCCCGGCGATCCAGATTTGCACGCCTGGGCCGCCGTGCAGACGGTCGTCGAGATGCAGGCGGTGATGGTTTCGTTCAACGAGGACCTCGTCAAGCGCGGGCTGCCGGAGTTGAAGATGAGGGCGGGCGTGAGCACGGGGATGGTGACGGTTGGCGACGCCGGTACTCCCGCGCGCAGCGACTACACCGTCATCGGCGACCGCGCTAATCTCGCCTCGCGCCTGGAATCCGGCAACAAAGCCACCGGCACCCTTATCCTCCTCAGCGACCGGACCGTCGAACTCATGAACGGCCGCTACCTCGTCCGCCCCATCGGGCGCTTGCAGGTGGTCGGAAAGAAAGAGCCGGTGATGACGTACGAGCCGCTTGCCCCCATGGAAAAGGCCACCGACGAAATGCGCAAGCTGGTGGCCATGACCAAGGCCGTGACCGACAGCTACATCGCCGGCCAGTTCGCCGAATGCGTCGCGGCGACGCATCAGCTCCTCACGACCTACGGCGACGCCTCGCAAGGCAAGCTCTGCGCCCTCTACCGGCGATTGTCCATGGAATACCTGCGCATTCCGCCCAGGGAATTTCTGGGGGAGATCAAACTCGAAAGCAAATAAAAAGACCAGCCTCACCGCCCGCTCGGCTGCGCCTCGCTAGAGACGCGGAGAACGCGGAGAAGAGAAGCTCAAATGCATTTTTGTTTTCCTCAGCGGCCTCTGCGCCTCGAGGTCGCTAATGCGACCGGGCGGTGAATCGGTTTTTTTGTATTGCTTTAGAATCCACTCGCGTTCTTCGCGTCTGCGGTTAAAAAAGTCTTTCTCCCGGCCTATAGTATTTTCATGTTGAGCGCTCCCATAGCTGAAGATGAAGCCGACCGGCTGGCGGAATTGGACAAGCTTTCCATTATCAATGGCGAGCCGGAAGCCGTATTTGATCGCGTCACCGCCGAATTGGCGCAGATATTCGGCGCTCCCGCCGCGATGATGAACCTGATCGACGCCGACACGCAATACGTCAAGTCCGTGGCCGGCGCTCCCCAATGGTCGGCGTATGATCGCGCCATGCCCAGGAAGGATTCGATCTGCGGCCACGTGGTAGGGGGCAATCGCGTGATGGTCGTCGAAGATCTCCTGGCCGACGAACGCTTCCGCGACAACCCGATCGTCAAGGCCAAGGGGCTTCGCTTCTACGCGGGCGCCCCGCTGCAGACGGACACCGGCCAGCCGGTCGGGGCGCTGTGCGTGGTCGATTTCAAGCCGCGGCGGATCAGCATGCGGGAGCAGGGATTATTGCAGATGGTGGCCGACGCGCTGATGACGGAAGTGAAGCTTCGCGCCGCCTCGCGCAAACTGCTCGACCGCAACCGCATCATCGAGCGCGACCTTGCCGCGGCGCGCATCGTGCAGCGGTTTTTGCTTCCGCCGCAAAAGCAGGAAGCCAAGGGATTCACGTTTTGGCATTACTATCATCCCGTCGACGCCATCGGCGGCGATTTCCTGGACACACATATTCGTAAGCCGGGCGCGGACGAATGCCCCTGGGGTTCGGTGGCGCTCCTGATCGCCGATGTTTCGGGCCACGGCGCTTCGGCGGCCCTCACCAGCGCGATGGTGAAGACATCGTTTCAGCAGGCCGCCGCCGCTTCGTGCGGCCCGGCGGAATTGCTCACGGCGGTGCAAAGGAGCCTCAGCCAGGCCGCCGAGACAGGCCAGTTTGTCACCGCCGCCGCCGCCGTGTATGAGGCGGGCGAGCGCGCCCTGCATCTGGCGTCGGCGGGACATCCCAAGCCGGTTCTGCTGCGCGGGGGGCGCGGGCGGGTGATCGATTCGGTCAATGACCTGCCGCTGCTGATTGAACCGGAATTGGGGTATGATCGGCACACGACGCAGATTCTCGAGCCCGGCGACCGGGTGATTTATTACACTGACGGCGCGACCGAGGCGATGGACGACATGGGAGAACTGCTGGGAATCGAGCGTTTTGTGCCGATGATCGAGTCGCACGCGGGTCTGGCGGGTGGGGAGTTTCTCCGCTCGCTTTTCCAGGCGATCCGAAGTTACGCTTTGGGAAAATTACACGATGATGTCGCCCTGGTTTGCCTGGAAGTGAAATGACCCGCAATGGCTATGCGATGATTGGGATTGACCTGGACGGCACACTGCTCTCCACCAACGGCAGGGTGACGCCGCGCACGCGGGGAGCGATTCACAACGCCGTGGCCGCGGGGATGGTCGTTTGCTTTGCCACCGGCCGAAGCTGGCGGGAAAGCTGCCTCATCCTCGACGAATCGGGCCACTTCGCCGACGCGGTTTTCGTCACCGGCGCCATCGTCGCCGACACGCGCGGCGGGCGCACGTTGCGGCGCCGCCTGATGGGACCGGAACTGGCGCGGCAAGTCTCCGCATTTTTTGAAAAGCGCCGCCAGACCGTCCTGGCCCTGCAGGATTCTCCACAGCCCGATGTGGATTACCTGGTGACAGAGGCGGCTGAATTAAACGTTGCCACTCAACTTTGGATAAAAATGACCCGAACCGGAATCCGGCGTCATGGCGGCCTGGCCTTGGCTCCGGAACTGGGCAAGCCGCACACGCACGAGAATACGGTGCGGATCAGCATTGTGGCCGACGCGGGCGACGTCGATATGTGCATGACCGGCCTGGCCGAAGAGTTTGGCCCCAAAGTTGCTTGTCATTGTTTGGTGGTTCCGTCGTCGGGCCTGCGCGTGTTAGAGGTCTTTGAGCCGGCCGTTAATAAATGGGACGGCCTGATGCATGTGGCCGACGCAAATGGTATTACGGCAGAGCGCATCATCGCCGTCGGCGACGACGTGAATGACCTGCCGATGATCCGCAACGCCGGGCTGGGCATCGCAATGGCCAACGCCCCCGCGGAGGTTCGAGCCGCGGCGGATCGCGTCATCGGCCCTAACGGCGAGGACGGGCTGGCGGTTTTTCTCGAGGAATTGCTGGCGGGGTGAATTGACGGGATAGGACTGAAATAGACACCTGTAGCGGCCAAGGGATTGGCGCTCTTGAACGGCCGGCCCACATGACGTGCGCCGGCCGTTCTGCTTTGCGGCAGGGGTTTTCCCCGTCGATCCGATCCCGCAACCGTCCCCGGTATCAACGCCAAGCCGTGCTGGCTGGTACAGTTATCCGTGGACGTGGCATGTCTGTAATTACTGCCTTGTGTCAAAATAGGCGTTGTTAACCGAACCTCTGACCTGGGGATTTCCATGAAGACCCGATTATTGATCGCGGCTCTGACCCTGATTGCCACAAACGCGGCTTTGGCCCAGACCGCGACTGCTCCGTCGGCACGAGCCGGCGGCCGTGCTCCGGCGCCCCTGCGTGATCCCCACGCGCCCGGATTCGTCCCGGCCACCGAACTCCCCGACGGCCAGGTTCCCCCCGTCGAGGCCGATGGCAATTTCATCATCGGCCCGACCCACAAACCCGCGCCGGAAATGAGCCCCGTTCAGGGCGACGTGCCCAAGGGCGAGATCTTTAAATTCAGGCTGACCTCAGCCGAAAGCAAGTTCTACTCCGGCATCGCGCGCGACACGGCCCCGGGAGCCGCCGGCGCCGGCGCTGTCAGCAGTCATCCCGCCCCCTGGACGCGCACGGTGTCCGTCTACGTTCCCAGGCAATACGTCCCCGGCACGGTGGCGCCCTTCATGGTCACTTCCGACGGCGACGGCCGCGCATTCAACGTGCTCGATCACCTGATCCCGGAAAAAAAGGTGCCCGTGATGATCGTCGTCGCCATCCAAAGCGGCGGCGGCGACGGTCCCGGCAGCGAGCGGGGATTGGAGTATGACACCATGTCCGGCCGCTACAGCGACTTCGTTGAGACCGAAGTTCTCCCCAAGGTCGAGGCCACCGCCCACGTGAAACTCACCACGGACCCCGACGGCCGCGCCGCCATGGGCACCAGTTCCGGCGCCTCCTGCGCCATGATCATGGCCTGGTTTCATCCCGAGCGCTACCATCGCATTTTCACCTTCTCGGGCACCTTCGTGAATCAGCAATGGCCCACCGACCCAGCCTATCCGCACGGCGCCTGGGGTCTGCACGAAACGCTCCTCCCTAACAGCCCCTTGCTTCCCTTCCGCATCTTCCTGGAATGCGGCGACCACGACAACTACAACGGCCGCGACAACATGCACGACTGGGTGGCGGCCAATGAGAACATGGCCAAGGTCCTCGCGGCCAAGGGGTATCACTACAAGTTCGTCTTCGCCCGCAACGCCGGCCACACCGACCGGCCCACCATCTCACAGCTTTATCCCACGGCGCTGGAATGGCTGTGGGCGGATTATCCGGTTGGGGGGAAGTGATTGCCTCCGCAAGGATATAGCAGAGTCTTTCACCTCCTGGATGTCGCCACAGCGCTCGGGTTGATGGGCGGCCCGGCGTGCGGCCAGCGCTGTGTGACGACCTTCGTGCGCGTGAAAAAGCGGATGCTGTCCTCGCCATACTGGTTGAGGTCGCCAAAGGCGGAGTCCTTCCAGCCGCCATGGCAATAGTAGCCAGCCGGCGTCGGCATCGGAAAATTGACCCCGACCATACCAACCTTGACCTCGGCAACGAAACGCTGGGCCGCATCACCACTGCGCGTGAAGACGGTAACCGCGTTGCCCTGGTGATGAAGGTTGGGGTAGCTTAGCGCCTCCTCGAACGTTTCGGCGCGAACGATCTGCAGTACCGGGCCGAAGATCTCCTCCTGATAGCTCTTCATCGAAGGCGTGGCGTGATCGATCAGGGTCGGAAACAGGAAAAACCCCTGCTCCCGGCCCGGCAATGACCGGCCCCGGCCATCGATAGCCAGCTCGGCGCCTTCGTCGGCAGCCAGCCCGATGTAGCCTTCGATCTTCTTCCTGTGTTCGGCGGTGACGACCGGACCCATTTGCGCGTCGGGATCAGCAAAGGCGCCCAGGCGCAATTCGGGAATCTCCTTGAGCAGGCGCTGGCGAACGGCCTCGGCCGTTTTTTCGCCGACGGGCACGATCACCGGCATGGCCATGCAGCGCTCGCCGGCGGAGCCGAAGGCCCCGGCAAGCACGTCGGCGATGACCTGGTCCAGGTCCGCGTCAGGGAGGATAACGCCGTGGTTCTTCGCACCGCCCATGCATTGCATGCGCTTGCCGTTGCTCGCGCCGCGCGCGTAGAGAAACTTCGCGACCTCCGTCGAGCCGATAAAGGTGACCGCCTTGACGTCTGGATGATCAGTGATCGCCTGACCAACCTCATGGCCTCCATTCACGACGTTGACGATCCCCGGCGGCACGCCGGCTTCGTGAGCGAGCTCCACGATCCGGACGGCGGCGGAAGGCGTACGCTCCGATGGCTTGAGGATGATGGCGTTGCCGACGGCGATGGCCGGGGCCAGCATCCAGAGCGGGATCATCGCGGGGAAATTGAACGGCGAGATTCCCGCGACGACCCCCAGCGGCTCGCGGATTGAATAGACGTTGATGCCGGGCCCGGCGCCCTGCGTGAACTCGCCCTTTTGCAAATGCGGGACGCCACAGACAAACTCCAGCACGTCCAGGCCGCGCTGCAACTCGCCCATGGAGTCGCTCAGCAATTTGCCGTGTTCACAGGACATCAGGCGCACGAGTTCCTGCCTGTGCTCCTCGATCAATGCCTTGTATTTGAACATCACCCGGCCCCGGCCCTGGGCGCCGAGCGCGGCCCAGGCGGGTTGCGCCGCCTTGGCGAGCGCGACAGCTTCCCCCAGGAGTGCAGCGTCAGCGTGCTCCAGTTGGGCCTGCACCTGACCTGTGCTCGGATCGTAGACTGGACTGGTGGCGGCGCCGCTGCGCCTGACGCTTTGGCCGTTGATGAAATGATTGATCGTCCGCATGGGGTTGTCCTTTCTCAATGTCCCAATGTCCAATGTCTCGGCGCGATTAAAGCACGGGCGGGAATGCCGACGCCATTAGACGAAGGTATCCCCGACACTTAAGTATGAGCGGGCGAGCCGGCAAGAAACGCCACCACATGAGATGCAAAGTCGATCAGCAGGACAACGGCGACGCCACGCGCGGTGGTGGATGGCGTCGGGCCTTTCAGCTAGAGGCACGGAGAAGAGGAATGAGCGCCGAGGCACGGAGGCGCAGAGGAAGAAATGCGGAGAAGAAAAAAACCAGCGGGCATTCGCTCAACGAACAAAAAAGCGGTAGGTCGGGCTTTAGCCCGACACGAGCGCGCAGGCGGGCCGAAGCCGCGCCCTACAGTGCATTGTGCGGGTGATACTGGCTTGCGAAAGGCGCGTGGGGAGTTGCGCGGATTTGTTGAGGGTTCAACAAACGAGGGGTGATGGCGACCGAAAATCGCCGAACACGTCAATATTATGAATGTCCCCTTTTCTTTGCCATGATGTCGGCTCCGTCCGAAGAAGATGAGATGCCGTCCGTGGCATCCGCTCTACCCTATTCATCGCAACCGATACTTTCTCTCCGCTAAGTCCTTGGCAACATTTGTCAATAACGGGGGGCCGCCGCCGTGCCAGTCCTTGTGAGGATAGGTCAGTTCCCACATCCTTCCGTCGCGTTTGTCGACGTACAAGATATCCCACCCATCCTCTGACGCAGCCAGCCTGGTCAACTGAGCCGATATGAGTTCTTCGATCCGGCGCGAAGTGTCGTCGGCGACCACTCCGCCACCAGCTTTGATCCAGCGACCTTCAAGCACAGATTCGTTCGGTTCCAATAGTCTCATGGTATCGTCCTCGTTACCCCACCAGCGGGTATCGGGCCGTTGGGGATTACAAATTCTGGCAATCCACCCGATGTGAATCCACTGCCGATGAATCCGGGACTGGGGTTTCGTATGGGAACAGCAATCCCATTCACACCTTGTGACGGGAACTCAATGATGCGGAACGAACTGCTGGCCGGTATTTCGAGCTTCTCAGCGATCTGAGCCGCATTCAAACCTCGGAGCAAGAAAAGGGGACATTCATAATTAACCTCCTTCTCCCGCCTTCGGCCGCCCGCGCGGCCGAAGGGTGAAGGTCAAACCAAGCCGTTCGGCGGTCTGGCGGGTCCAGTCGTCCGAGCCGTAGGGACGCCCGCGTTTCACGCTCGTCTGGACGCCATCCAGGTCCTGGTCGGGCATCTTCTCCTCGAGCAGTTTACTCCAATTTCGCGGCCGATCCACGGGCCATTCGCTGAGCAGCGCCGTCGCCAACTTGCCTCGCCGCATCGCGTCGCTGGACCACGGCCACTCGCCGGCACGCTTGGCCAATCCGGCCCGCAGCGCGTTGGCCTCGACGTATCGCAGCACGGTCAGGAGATGCCCGTCGCTTTGCACCGGAAAACTTTTGTATCGCCCCTGATACAAATGCCCCGGCGGCGAATGGTAATGGGCGTGATGCCGCCGCACGTGAGCGGTGCAAAGCCAGCGCATGAAAGCGGCCAAGTCCTTGTCCGCCTGCGGGCGCAGAACCAGGTGCCAGTGATTGGGCATCAGGCACAACCCCAGCACATCGACAGGCATAATCCGCTGGCGGGCCTGAAGGAGAAGTTTCACGAAGGCGGCGTAGTCCTCGGGCTTATGGAAGATACGCATCCGGCCGTTGCCGCGATTGAGCACGTGATAGATAGCCCCGCCCTCGACCGCCC
>JBEKYH010000196.1:0-8689 GCA_049511115.1 Tepidisphaeraceae bacterium
CGCGCGGCCGGAAAGATAACCAGCCCATGCGTCCAGCGGATCCAGTTCCAGCGTTTGCCGCAGCATCGCGTCGGCTTCGGCGTCTCTTCCCAGTTTGCGCAAAACAATCGCCGACAAGTTGCGCGCCTTCAGATTGTCCGCGTTGACGCGCAGGCCCAGGGCGAGGTGATCCAGCGCTGTCGTCCATTCGCCGCGCATCGCGTCGATTTCGGCCAAGGCATGAAACGCCGGGGCGCGCCAGGCGAAATTCCAGGTGGATTTATAGAGCGCGGCGTAAGCCGCGTCGTCGCGACCCAGATATCGCAGCGTCAAGCCAAGGTGATAATGGGGTTGGCCGTCATACGGATTGGGATTGCGCCGGGTCAGCGTGGCGACGGCGGTTTGGAAATGCGGCAGCGCCTCGGCAAATTCACCGCGGCGAAGATGCCATGCGCCAAGGGCGTCATTGCAGCGAGCATCGCCGGGATCGCGCTTCAGCGCTTCTCGCCAATAGATATCCGGCGAGCGCGTGGCGTGGCGATATTGTTCCAGATGCACGCCGGTCAGGTAAAGCTCGTCATTGCCCTTGATGTTCGCCGGTAAATCAGGCTCGGTCGCCGGCGGGGGGACTTGGCCGCTCTTCTTCGGCAGGGGGGTGTAGCGGATCAGTTCGCGCCCGTCGCCAGTCAGCACCATGAGCGTCAAATGGTTTTCGATGGTGCGCGGGGGGAGCGCGACTTCCTCGGCCAGCGCGGCGCCTGGTGCGAGATCGCGTTGCCATTGGCCAATCACCTGGCCTCGCAATTCCAAATGCACTTGGGCCTGCGGGTAGGCGCTGGAAACACAAACGCCGACGCGCGCCGAATTCTTTGTTGTCTTCAGGCTGATCGCCGCATTCAGATTCGCCTTCTGTGCGGGGCCGATTCTTTGGATCGGATACCAGTATTGGCTGAATGTGCGTGTCTCGCCGGGCGCGAGGAATGAAAAATCCGGCTGATTATCCGTGTAGACGCCCGCCATGATTTCAATGTACGGGCCGTCTTCGTCGGTCAGGTTGCGGTCCCAGGCATACCCAAATTCGTGGTTGCCCCAGGTCCACTGCTTTTTGCCCGGCGAAATGTGGTGATTCGCATAATGTATCACGCCGGCCTGCGCGGCGTGGTCGTACCCGCCGAAGAAATCCTGCGTGCTGCCCATGGCCATGTAACTGGTCGGGACGGGAATATTGGCGTACCAACTCAAGTCATTGGCCGGGTAAGTCCCCGGCGGGACGAATTGTCGCGGGCGATCTTCGGCGCTGACGCCGCGGCGACCGCGCTTACCGTAATCAACGCCATAATAGGAGCCAGCGCACAACGGAAAGGCACTCATGGCCCGCTTGGCGTGATCCGCGACATAATGCACATCCGGCGGGAAGAACGATTGATACTGCTCATGTACGCGCGTGGCCACATTGGCCCACCATAAAAATGTCTGCGGCAGGTTCGTGCGATTGTACAGGCGCGCCTTCAGTTCGATATATGATTTCCCCGGATGAAGACACACGCCGTGCATGCCCTTGAGGCGATTGAGCGGATCATGATCGCCGCACCAGATCGTGCGCGAGCCGTCGGCATGTTCCTCGATGTGGATACTGACGGGCATGAACGTCGCCGGCCGGTGATGCTGGGGCCAGTTGAATTCCACGCCGCCGGAAATCCACGACCCGGCCAATCCCACCAGCGCGGGCTTGATGACGTTCTGGCGATAGAAAAAATCAAAGCCATTCGTCTTGTCCATGCCGACGTGAATGCGCCCGCCGATTTCGGGGAGGATCATCAGGCGTACAAATTCGTTTTCCAGATGAATCGCCTGCCAGGATCGGTCGGTTTTTTCGGTGGAAATGCGATCGGTGAAGGGAAGCGGATAGACGCAGCCGTTACTCCCCTGGTAGACCCGCTTTTCCAGAAACATCGGGTTTTTATCGGCCGGCATCGGTTCATAGGTGGGGATGACGACCGGCTCACACCAGGCCTTCACGGCCCCTTGAAGATGGGCCGGCGCCTGGGGCAAAATAAACTTCGGCATGGCGACCTATTCTGGGGAACGGCGCGGCCGGAGGCAATAGACGAATTCCTGAATTAGCTGATATAATAGCCGCGGTTCCAAGCAAGAGGCTTCATATGCAGCAGATCCAGTTGAGCGATCAGCTTTATCAGGAAGCGCAGCGCCGCGCGGCCGAGGCCGGGTTTGCGAGCGTGGATGAGTACGTGGCAGACATTGTCAGTGTTGATTTAGTTGACGATGACCGAGGGGGAACTCCTGATCTTGATCACCTCTTTACGCCGGAACGACTTGCCCACATTGACAAGGCGGCCGCTCAGATCAAATCAGGTCAATTCTTCACCTCAGAACAAGCGGACGCGGAGCTTGCAAAGCGAAGGGCTGAATGGTTGCGAAAGAATCCCGCCTGACAGTCATTTTTGCTCCTATCGCACTCGACGAAATCGATGCCATCTGGCGATGGAACGCGCATCGGTACAACCCGCCGCACGCGGATAAATATATTCATTACTTAAAGACGACCATCGACAATTTGGCTGACGTCCTGGCACATGGGAAGACGGTCGGAGTCCGATCCGATCTGCGTTATCTATTGATTCGACGCAAAGCCAAGGGCCACGGCCACGTCGCGGTCTACAGCGTCGATGGAAGGGCTGTTAACGTCCTGCACGTCTTCCATTCCGCCCAGGATTGGCGAGGGCGGCTTCGTGAGGAAGGTCTGTGATACACGCCCCGATGTTGAAATGCCCATGGCGACGAACTTTTAAAACGTGGGCGCTTCCTAATCTCGGAAGTATACTTCGTCGCATCGAGATGGGGCGCGAAGTCGTAGGTTGAAACGGGAGCCGGTTTATGCGAATTCAGCGGATGGCGGGTATTGCGGCGTTGGGGGTTGCATCGATCTATTTTTCCAACGGGAGCGCGCTCGGCGCATCAGATCCCACCACATTTCCCGTAACCATAACCGTCGACGCCTCCCAATCCCTCGGCGATTTGCACCCCATCTGGCGTTACTTCGGTTATGACGAATGCAATTTCACCTACATGCCCAATGGAAAAGCCCTGCTGGGCGAACTCGGCCAGCTCGGACCGGAGCAGGTGTACATTCGCTGCCATCATCTCATGACCAGCGGCGACGGGACGCCGGCCATGAAGTGGGGTTCGACGGGCATGTATCATGAGGATGCGGCGGGGAATCCGGTTTACGACTGGACGATCGTCGACCGCATCTTTGATACCTACGAGCAGAATCATCTCAAGCCGTACGTGCAGATCGGGTTTATGCCCAAGGACTTGTCGACGCGGCCGGACTTGTATCCCTCGGGATTTTCGCTTGACAAGACGATGCCCGCAAACGCGGGGCAGGCGTATCCGCCCAAGGATTTCAAAAAGTGGGGCGAGCTGGTCTATCAGTGGGCCAAGCATTGCGTCGATCGTTACGGCAAGGACGAGGTGCAGCAGTGGTATTGGGAGGTCTGGAACGAGCCAAATATCGGATACTGGCAGGGGACGCAGGATCAGTATTACGAGTTGTATGATTACGCCGTTGATGGCGTGCGGCGGGCGCTGCCGACGGCGCGGGTGGGGGGCGATGAATCGGCCGGGGGCGCGCCGTCATTGCGGGCGTTTTTGGCGCACTGCGTGCATGGAACGAATCACGTGACGGGCCAGACCGGGGCGCCGATCGATTTTATTTCCTTCCATGCCAAGGGATCGCCCACGGCCGCGCCGGGCGACGGGCATGTGCGCATGGGCATTTCGTCGCAGCTCCGGGCGATTGATTCGTGCTTTGCCGTGGTCGCGTCGTTCCCGGAATTGAAGGATAAGCCGATTGTCATCGGCGAATCCGACCCCGACGGCATGGCGGCGCGACCGGTGTCGCAGAACGCCGGGCTGGGGTATCGCAATTCGCCGCAGTTTCCCGCGTATACGGCGGCGTGTTTTGCCCGCGAGTTTGAATTGGAGCGAAAGTATGGCGTGAATCTCGAAGGGGCGCTCACGTGGTCGTTTGAGTTTGAGAATAAGCCGTTTTTCGCCGGGTATCGGGTGCTGTCGAGCAACGGCATCGACATGCCGATTTTGAACCTGTTCAAGATGATGGGCAAGATCGGCGGCCAGCAGGTGAGCGTGCAAAGCTCATCGGATCCCGGGTTGACCAAGGAAGTTGCCGGCGGCGTGCGCGGGGATACGCCGGACGTGCGGGCCATTGCGGCGCTGGATAAGGCGGCGAATACGCTGAATGTTCTGGTATTCCACTACTACGACGATGACGTGCCCGCCCCGGCGGCGGCGGTGGATTTGGAGCTGGCCAATCTTCCCGGCTCGGGCGATGCGACGATGACGGAATATCGAATCGACAGCGATCACAGCGATGCGTACACCGTATGGAAACAGATGGGTTCGCCCGAAAAACCAAGCGATGACCAATACGCGCAACTGAAAAAGGCCGGGCAACTGGCGGTGATCGGCGATGGGGAGACGGTAAAAATCGATAGCGGCAAAGCGGATGTGAAGGTGACCATGCCGCGCGAGTCGGTGGAGCTTTTGGTTTTGAAGTGGAAGTGATGGGAATGGGTCGTTGCGATCTCGCAGGGTGACGGACCTCCATGGCCAATGATGTCATTGCCACCGATCTCACAAAACACTACGGCCCAAGCCTCGCCCTCTCCGGCGTAAGCTTTTCCGTCGTCTCCGGCGAAATCTTCGGCCTGCTCGGCCGCAACGGGGCGGGGAAAACCACCGCCATTGAATGCATCGTCGGCCTGCGGAATTGCGATTCCGGATCAGTCCAGCTCTGCGGCGTGGATGCCCTTCAAAATCGTCGCCAGGCCAGCGAACTGATCGGCGTGCAACTGCAAGCCACCGCATTGCAGGATAAAGTCACGCCGCGCCAGGCACTGGGCCTTTTCGCGTCGTTTTACGCGCATCCCGCCAAAGTATTCGACCTCATCGAGCGATTCGGCCTTACCGAAAAAGCGGATGCCGCCTTTGACACACTCTCCGGCGGGCAGCGGCAGCGATTGGCGCTTGCGCTGGCGCTGGTGAATCAGCCGCGCGTCCTGTTCCTTGATGAGCCGACGGCGGGGCTCGATCCGCAGTCGCGGCGGCAGTTGCATGAGATGATCCGCGGCATGCGAGCCGAGGGCCGGACTGTCGTCTTGAGCACCCACTACATTGAAGAGGCCCAGAGCTTATGCGATCGGCTCGCGATCATTGACCGCGGAAAGATCGTGGCGGAGGGGAAGCCCGAGGAATTAATCGCGGCGGCGCGCGAGGGAAGCCGGATCGAAGTGCGAACGGCGAAGGAATTGGACGAAGCGTTTTTCAGTGGGATTGACGGATTGCAGGAAGCGCGGAAATTCGGGCGCGGCTGGTGCATTTGGACCGATGACGTCGCAACGGGAGTGAGCGGCTTGGTGCGAAAACTGGAAATGGTGGGGAATGAGCTAATTGATCTGCACGTGCGGCGGGCGAGTTTGGAGGATGTGTTTGTGGAACTGACGGGGGATGCGGGCGACGAATCATCAGACGCATAGCTCGGAATCTGCACCGGTGGAACAAGTCGCGCATCGGACCTTCGAGTCACCGTGAGAGGTCCATCCCTGCCGAATCATCTCCCTAGCTCGAAGAAGGTATTCTTGCTCAGTGAAAATCGGTTTATCGTTGGAGAACAGACGGTTACAGCCGTCGCACACGTTTAGGCCGCCATAGATCATTACGGCGTCACGCAGTAGCGACTCTTGATTGTTGCGCGTGATCATGACTTTGATTTCTATTTCTCGGCTGTCCTGGCTGTCGATTCTCAATATACAGCTTGTCTCCAATCGACCGTAGGAATACGCGACAAAATTTTTCTCAAATTTTCCCGTTGCATTTCCGATATGACATTTGTACATTACCGAACAGATACTGAACAAGGACGGTTTGGCGACTTCCGTCGAGTTCAGTGCGGAGACTTGGCGTGCGTGCGGTTTGCTTGCACATTGCTCGCACTCGAGTTCAACCGCGGCGGGCGAATCCTCTGGGGATTTGCTCCGCACCCATAGTCGCCGTGGCTGCTGCTTGCCTCTCACCGGGGCGGCGGCGCATCGCCGGCTGACAAACATACCCGGTGGAATAGGAGTCTCTCGTGGCCAAGCCTTTAGATACGCGCAAGGATTCCGCGCGCAGCGGTGGGGAATCCCGTCAAGAGTCCAAATCGGCCCATGCCGTTGGCGGGCATCAGTCGTCCAGTGCGTCGCCGCACAGTTCGAGCAGCCCGGCGGTCGAGCGCGATCCTGGGCGCGATTCGGCGCTGGCCCGGGCCATGCAGCAGATTGAAAAGCAGTATGGCAAGGGCGCGGTGATGAAGATGGATGGGCAGAATATCCAGCCCATCGAGGGAATCGAAACCGGGTCGCTGGGCCTGGATATCGCCCTTGGCGGCGTGGGCGTGCCGCGCGGGCGCGTGCTGGAGATTTTCGGGCCGGAGTCCAGCGGCAAAACCACGCTGACGTTGCACATCGTGGCCAACGCCCAGAAGAACGGCGGGGTGGCCGCGTTCATCGATGCCGAACATGCCCTGGACCCGTCCTGGTGCAAGCGGCTGGGGGTCAAACTGGAAGACCTGCTGGTGTCGCAGCCGGACACGGGGGAACAGGCCCTGGAAATCTGCGAAATGCTGGTGCGTTCCAACGCAGTGGACGTGATCGTCATTGACTCCGTGGCGGCTCTCATTCCACGCGCGGAAATCGAAGGCGAAATGGGTGATACGCACGTCGGCTTGCAGGCGCGGCTGATGAGCCAGGCGCTGCGAAAGCTGACCGGGGCGATCGCGCGCAGCAAATCAACCGTCATCTTCATCAACCAGATTCGCGAAAAGATCGGCGTGATGTTCGGCAGCCCCGAAACCACGCCGGGCGGGCGGGCACTTAAATTCTATTCGTCGGTGCGCATCGATGTGCGGCGCATCAGCACCATCAAGGAGCAGGAGATTTCCGTCGGCTGCCGGACGCGGGCGCGGGTGGTGAAGAACAAGATCGCCCCGCCGTTCCGCGAGGCCGAATTTGACATCATGTTTGACCGGGGGATCAGCTATGAAGGCGACGTGATCGACCTGGCGGTGCTGGCCAATGTCGTGGAAAAGAGCGGAGCCTGGTATAATTATGGCTCAACGCGACTGGGGCAAGGACGCGAAAGCGCAAAGCAATTTTTAGCCGATCATAGGGAAATAGCCGAAGAAATCCGCAATGCCGTGCTGAAGAGCAAGGGTCTGCTCTCTGGCAAGATGGCTGTGCAGGAGGTCGCTGCGTCAGCCGATGGCAAGGCTGCCGCCTCCGAAGGCAAGGCATCCGCGGCGGAAATCAAGGCGCCGCCGGCGCTGGCCGGTAAGGCGCCGGCTGTACCCAATGTGAAGGCTCCCACGGCTCCAACGCCAGTGGGGGCAGTGAGTTAACTGACGGAGTATTTGCATGGTCCGATCAGGGCGGCGTAAGCCAACAGTATGTGCCGCTCTGATCGGTTTCGCTACGCTGGCCGGCGGGTTATCGGGCGTGGGGGCGACGTCTCAGGCCCGCGGAGCCGGTCCAGGGGCGGCGACGAGGCCGGCGTCCTCAACAATCGGCCCCGGGGCGGCGCCGTTGTCCGTCGCGGACGTACCCCTACCAGATTCACAAGCCGCCCCGGTCAGTGATTCAGAGGTCATTGACCCGGCCAGCACGCTGGAATTGTCCGGCTTGCAGGACCGCTTTGAGGCCGTGGCGGCAAAGGTGGCCGGTTCGGTGGTGGCCATTTCCGCGGCCGCGCCGACGCCGTCCGACGCGGACGACGCCCAGACCGCCGATCAGTCGGCGTTTCGCGGCAGTTCGGTCCTGCCCGCCGAGGAGATGAATCCCGACAAATTGCGCGAGATGCTCGAGCAGACCACGCGCACGGTCGGGACTGGATTCGTCGTTGATTCGCAGGGATATATTCTCACCAATGAGCATGTCGTCGGCAGCGCCGCCGAATTGTGGGTGACGACATCGGATCACAAGGTCTGGCCGGCCATGGTCGTAGGGTCCGATCCGCGAACCGACTTGGCCGTTTTAAGAACCCCGGCGACAAACCTGCAGCCAGTGAAATTCGCCGCCGAGGGAACCGAGCAGCGCGGCGAATGGACCATCGCCTTGGGCAATCCTTATGGCCTGGCGATCGACGGCGATCTGGCCATGAGCGTCGGCGTGGTCGCCGCGCTGGATCGGTCGCTGCCGCGCCTCGCGGCCAAGGAAGATCGCCTCTATTCGCGGCTGATTCAGACGACGGCGGAGATCAACCCCGGCAACAGTGGCGGGCCGCTGTTTGATATCGACGGCCAGGTGATCGGCATCAACACGGCGGTGATCCTCCCGCAAAAACAGACCAACGGGATTGGATTCGCCATTCCCGTGACGGGCCGATTGCTCTCAGAGGTGCGCGATCTGGAGGCGGGGAAGGACATCGTCTACGGATATCTGGGCGTAACCGTCGCTGAGCCGACGGCAAGCGAGCGCGCGGCGGCGGGCGCCGGCGCCGATGAAGGCGTGCGCGTGGACTTGGTGGAGCCGACTTCGCCGGCCATCGCGGCGGATATTCGCGTGGGAGATTTTCTGGTCAGCTTAAACAGCGTGCGATTGTCGGATAGCGATCAGTTCATTCGCGCGGTGGGGGA
>JBEKYH010000197.1:0-8644 GCA_049511115.1 Tepidisphaeraceae bacterium
CCGATTTTTATTCAATCTAACGCCGGCCAACGACCGATAACAATTCACATTGCCGCTGATGGCGAAAAGGAGTTCGGCCATGTCATCCATTAGTTTGAACACGGGAACCCAGTCGCTCTATTCGTTGCTCGGCAACACCAATGCCAGCACCCAGACCCAGAATCCGCTCCTCGAGGCGCTGGCCAATACCGACGCCAGCGAATCCGGATCGCAATCGCCCTTGGTGACTTTGGGCGCCGGCCAATCCAGCAACTCCGACGGCATCCTTTTCCAGAAACTTCAACAAGCCGTCAACACCGCGCTCACGTCCATCCAGAACGGCAGCACCGCCGATCCCAATCAGGTCGTCGAGAACGCCATCGCCAGCGTTCTCAATCCCGGCGGTTCTTCGTCTTCCGACGCCGACGGCGACAACGACTCCAGCGCATCCGGCACTTCCAGCGCCAGCGGCCAATCCGCCTCAGCGCAGGCGTTCCTTCAGGCCCTATCCAGCAACGGCGTTGATCCGCAGCAGTTCCAAAGCAACTTCCTCTCCGCCATCAGCCAGGCCCAACAATCCGGCCAGATCGACCCCGGCTCCGTCTTCAGCGGCTTCCCCACCGGCCTGGCCGTCGATACGGTCGGGTGAGTCCTCGCCGCGGTATTCGCCCCGTCATCGGCCCTCGGTCCTCGGCCTTCAGTCCTCAGTCCTGTCTAATGCGCGCCCGCCGGCTTCTCCCCCCGGTTCACGTGCCGCAGCATCAGCACCAGCACCAGCACCACCAGGCACCCGTACGTCATGATCTTGAACACATCCAGATATGACAGCATGGTCGCCTGCGTCTGGGCGGCCTGATAAATCTTCGCCATCGTTACCGGGTTGGGATTAAACGGATTGGCCAGCGGTCCATCCAGCGCGTGCAGGCGATTGAGGAATGGCGTGTCGTATGGCGTCAAATGCGAAACTATCCGCTCCTGGTGCAACTGCGCTCGCCGTTCCAGCAACGTCACCGCGACGGCTATCCCCACGCTGCCCCCGAGATTCCTCCACAAATTCAGCAGCGCCGATGCATTGTTGCTCTTCCCCGGCGGCAAATCGCCGTAGGCCAGATTATTCAGTGACAGGAAAAACAACGGTAGGCCGATGCACTGGTAGACGCGCGCCATGGCCAGATACTGGAACGAAACCTGCGTGTCCAGCGTCGTCAGATGGTAGATCGCCGCCGCGGTGATGAGCAGCCCCGTCAGCATCATGTACTTGGGCTGAACATAGCGCGATATCACCCCGGCGATGGGGAAAATGCACATCAGCAAAAACCCGCCCGGCATCAAGATCAGTCCGGCGTTGGTCGCGTTGTACCCCATGATCTGCTGCACGAACTGCGGTATCAGCACGGTGGTCGAGTTGAGAATGAATCCCATGATAAACATGAGCGCGTTGGTCGAGGCAAAATTGTGGTTTTTGAGCAGCCGCAGATCGACCATCGGCTCTTTGGCCACCACCAACTCCCACACAATCGCGCACACAATCCCCACCGCCGCTATCCCCGCGAACAGGCAGATAAAGCTCGATCCAAACCAGTCGTCCTCCTGCCCCTTGTCGAGGATGACTTGCAGCGCTCCCAGCCCCAGCGCCACTAGCCCAAATCCGATGTAATCCACATGCAGCCCGTTTTTCCAGACGGCCGCGTGTTCCTTTTTCGCCCCTTCCGATTCATGCACCAGGCGGCTGGTCATGAACAATGAAAGCACGCCCACGGGTATATTGATGAAGAAAATCCACCGCCAGTTGAAATTGTCGGTGATCCAGCCCCCCAGCGAAGGCCCGATGGCCGGCGCGAACACAACTGCCAGCCCATACAGCGCAAAAGCCATCCCGCGATCGCGGGCGCTGAACGTGTCGGCCAAAATCGCCTGCTCGCTGGGGGCCAAACCCCCGCCGCCGACGCCCTGGAGGACGCGGAAGAACAAAAGCCATCCCAGCGATGGCGCCATCCCGCAGCAAAACGAGCTGGCCGTGAAGAGGGCCACGCAGGTCATGTAAAACCGCTTGCGCCCCAGCACCGATGCCAGCCACCCGCTGATGGGCAGGATGATGGCGTTGGAAACCAGGTAGCTGGTGAGGACCCACGTGCTTTCGCTCTCGCCCGCCCCCAGGTTCCCCGCGATATGGCGCAGCGAAACATTGGCGATGCTGGTATCCAGCACCTCCATGAAGGTGGCCATCGAAACGGTGAACGCCACCAGCCACTGGTTGGCGCCGGGATGACCCATTTTGCGGCTTGCCGCGAGCTCGGGCATGGGGGCGATTATAGGGGTGGTTGGCGCGGGGGGCGAGGAGCGCTAACGCGCCGCTATGCCGTCCCCGAACCCGCGTCAGCCGCGCTGCTCGCCGCCAGTGCCGGCTTGCTCATGCGGCGAAGAAGAAAATGCAATTGAACCGCCAAGGCCGCCAAGAACGCCAAGAAACATTCAAAAAAAGGTAAAAAAGTAATTGCTCTGATTTTCTTACCTTGGCGTTCTTGGCGGCCTTGGCGGTTAATGTCTTTGTACCCTTGTAAATTTTTCTCCAAATTCTAACTGCCATACTCTCACCGTCGTCTATTATTGCGGTCCGTTCACGTTAGAGGGAAACATGTCCGCCCTCCCCGGCGGCGATACATTCAATTTAGTTATGGCCCAGGCCATCGCACAACTTGACGTTGCCGCTCTCGAAGACGACGCGCTCCTGCGGCGTTATACGGCCGAGAATGACGGGCAGGCGCTGGAGCAAATCGTGCGGAGATATTCGCCGATGATCTACGCCGCCGCTCGACGGCAAGTGGGTGATCCATCGCTGGCCGAGGATGTGGCCCAATGTGCCTTCGTCGCTTTCGCCCGCCGCGCGGGAGCGGTGCGATCGGGCGCGGCGCTCGGGGCGTGGCTGTTGCAGACAACGCGCTTCACTGCCGCCAACGCCCTCAAAGCCGAGAGCAACCGCCGCCGGTATGAGTCCGCGGCCCGGCTGCATCGCCCGCATCCGGAGGCTGATCCCTCGCAGCTTGCTGCCGACGCCGAGGACAAACGCCGCTGGGAATCGATGCGGCCGTATCTCGACCGGGCCATCGCGCGCCTGTCGCCGCGTGATCAGAGCGCGGTGATCCTGATATTTTTCCGCGGCCTGACGCTGGGCGAAGTGGCTCGCACGATGGGCACCACCGAGGAGGCCGCCCGCAAGCGCGTGAGCCGCGCCCTGCGGCGGCTGCGAAAGATTCTCACCACCATGGGCGCCTGGCCCAAGCCTCAGTCCGCACCCGTTAATTTTCTGTGCGCGATTGAAAGCGACGAATCCGCTGGCGGAGATTTCGCCCTGGCCGCGCTCCTGAGCCACCGCGCCATCGAAGCCACCTCGACACAAACAATCGCCCACGTCGCCAGCGCCGCCCAAGCGGCGGGCGATCTGGCGCGCACCTCCATTTTTCACGGGGTATTTACCATGGCGGCAAGCACAAAATTCGCGGTTGCATCCATCATGGGAGCGGCAGTCATCGGCGCCGGTTACGCGGCCACGCGCCTGGCGTTGGCACAAACCCCCGCCCCGACCGAACCTCCCGCGGCCACTCAACCGGCGGCAACTCAACCTGCGACTCCGGCCGAGCAACTCGCCGCCTGGCAGGATGACTTTTTGCGCTGGTCTCCCGATGAGGCGATGGTCGCCTACGCGGCTCATACCGACAGCGAGAAAGCCATGGCCCACGCCTTCTCCGTCAACGGCGTTGCGATGACACATCTCACCAAACTGGCCAAGGATAAGTGGGGCGATGCCGCGGAACTGGCCGTCGCCCACGCCTGTTCCAGCGATGCCGCCGCCGACGACGCCACTGCGCAAATCACCGTCGACGGCGACCATGCCAAGATCGTCTTCAAGAGCGATGACATTTCCGACTTGATGCTCGTGCGTGAAGACGGCGCCTGGAAGATGGATATCGCCGCCTACGAGAAACTATTCGCGGGCCACGTCGATGGCGTCATCCGGGCCAACATCCAGTCCGGCCAGATTTTCCAGAAAACCCTCGCCGACGCGACGGCGGGCAAATACGCCACCGCCGATGATCTGGTCAAGGACATCACCCGCCAGATTGATCAGATTCCTCCTCCCTAATTGCAACGAGCGGGCTCGCCGCGCGATAATGTAGCCGGGGTGCGACGATGAGGTGCCCGGTCATAAGAGCAACGCCAATTATCGCGTGCGCATTTTGCCTGCTTGTCGGCGGCTGCATCTCCGCTGGCAGCGACCAAAACTCCGTCGCGACAACCCTTCCCACTACGCTCATGTCGTCCGAGCCATCGGTCTTCAGCGACGAATCGCTGCGAATCGCGGGCTTTATTCCCACTTCGCCCGACGCGACAGAGCAACGCACCTACGAAATCAAATGGCATCGCCCCGCGCGGGTGGGGGATGCGTGGGCCGTACATTTTGAGCGCGAGGTCGGCGTGATCGCCGATGTGAAAAGTTCCAATCCCGCCGACGCGACGCACCTGCAACAACAACTCGATCACTTTGAGCTGACCGGCAAACTGGAAGTGACCCGCGTGGATGAGCGGGCGTATCAGACGGCCATCGTGCTGACCATCAAAAAGTTCACTGGCCCAGATGGGCGCGACCTGGTGGCGTCGGGGAAATCAATCGAAGTGATCACTACCGGCGGCGATCTGAAGTGCACATTGCGCGGCGGTGGATCGATCGCTGGTGATGCGGTTGACGCCATCAAGGACATGTTCTGGGCCGGAAACACCGGCGGAGAAAAGGCGGATACGTTATACGGCTCGCCGTCGCCACTCAGCGTCGGCGAAACCTGGCCCGTCAACGCAGCGGCTGTCGCCGCCGACATGAAACAACCCAGTATGCAGGTCCAGGCGAAAGACGTGAGCGGGTTGACCACCCTCCAAGGCCTGGGCCAGATGAACGGCACGCCGCTGATGCGGCTCGAAAACGCCACAACCGCGCAACTCCACATTGATGGCGTCCCGTTTGGATTCAAGGTGGACCGCGCGGAAATGAAAACGAGCATGAAATCGCTGCTGCCGCTGGACCTGACACGGCCGCCTCTGGAAACCGAAAAGAACGAGGACATCCGCATAAACCTGAGCGGAAGCGTCCTGTTTACGCCCGTGAGCATGGAAATGACCACCCATCTGCGCCAAACGCTCACGCCGATAATACCCAGGACGGAGGATTGAAGGCCGCCCGCGGCGAGCTTTGTCGAGCCGAGGACTGAGTGGGAAAAAGCACGGGTCGCGTCAGTATTTCGTCTTTGGCCTCAGTCCTCAGTCCTCGGCCCTCAGTCCTTCCAGCTTGCCACGCGACGAGTTGCCCATTTCCGGTTATCCTGCTCCGGTCACTTACAACACAGGAGCCAGCACCATGTCCAAGCAGTATGCCAAGCCGCCGGAAATGGCCATCGACACGGCCAAGACCTACACCGCGACTTTCGACACTTCGCGCGGCAAGATCGTCTGCGACCTCTTCGCCAAGGACGCCCCCAACACCGTGAACAACTTCATCTTCCTCGCCCGCGAGGGTTTTTATGGCGGGGTCAAATTTCATCGCGTGATCCCCGACTTCATGGTCCAGGGCGGCGACCCCACCGGCACCGGCAGCGGCGGTCCGGGCTACAAATTCGCCGACGAAGTCCGCAACAATCCCCGCAAACACAAGGTCGGCTCCCTCTCCATGGCCAACGCCGGCCCCAACACCAACGGCAGCCAGTTCTTCATCACCCACGTCGTCACCAGTTGGCTCGATGGCAAACACACCGTCTTCGGCCAGGTCAAGGACAAGGCCAGCCAGGATGTAGTGAATGCGATCAAGCAGGGGGATACGATTAATGGGGTGAGCGTTACGGAAGTGTGATTAGAACGTAATCTGCACCCTCACCGTCGCCACCAGCGCATTGTCGTATCTCCCGCCCGGATGCACGATGTACTGCAAATCCGGCTGCACGAACGCCCACGGCGTCAACTGCCACTGGTAAAACCCCTCGATCTCCAATTCATAGGGGTGGGGCAGCCCAGCGTCGGGCGCAATGTGTGCGTATTCCGGCGTGAATCCGATGATATCGCCTGGCCGGCTGTCAATCGGCCCGGTCCAGGTTAGTCCGCCGCCGATGTGGCGGTCGATGGCGTTGATGTCGTCCTGTGTCTGGGCGAATTCCAAAAACGACCGCAGGCCGCGCCCGTTCTCCGGCTCGCCGCTAGGCTGCCACAGCGTCTGGTCGAGGATGGAGTAAAATCCGTACGTGCCTTCCTGCTGGATGCCGTCAAATCGGGTGAAGGTTCCGGTATGTCCCCATTCCCCGATCTTCAGGTTTCCCGCGTACGCGAGCAGGGAGGTCGTGTGCCATTTCAAGCCCGTTTCGCCGATCAAAAATGTGCCGAAGTCACTTCGCTGAACGTAGGATTGCGGATCCACGATGTTTCCGAACCGATCCGATCGATTCCCGTAAAACGCCCCGAAACTGGCGAAGTACCAATCGGTTGGCGTTAAGAACAAGTTGATCGACGGCATCGGGTCTGGCGTGGTCGGCATGACGAAAATCGTCGGGCTGACCTGCGACGAACTATTCAAAAACGTCTGCGCGTTATCGACGATGGCGAAATTGTCATTGTTGTTGACATCCACACTGTTGGCATCCACCTTCCCGATCTTGATGCGCAGTTTGCCGTCGAACAACGTCTGCTGATACCAGGCCTCGTAGACTTGGAAGTAGGGCGCGGCGTTTGCCTTGTCGAACACCTGAAGATCGCCCACCAGCGCCGTGCTGGGATCCCTAAAGGCGTGGTCCTCCAGGTCCACATAGAATTCTCCGCCGTCCCAATGCAGCAGTTTCTGCGTGTCCAGCGTCACGTTCAAATCGAAGGTCGTCGCCCCCACGAGATGCGCGGTGTCGATGCCACCCTGGAAATTGCTGAACCCTTCCAACAGCAATGTGGCCCCCGGTGTGATACCGGCATCCTGTAAGCGCTGCCGCTCGCCTCCCCAGTCGCCGGTGAGGTCCCCCGCGAACGGCGATGCTGCCGGCGCGGCCGGCTGTGTGGCGTCATCCAGAAAAACTGGTGCGCCGCCGCTATTATCCGGACCGGCGGCCCGCGCGGTCGGCGCGCAAATCGGCAACAGGACAGCCATGCCCGCGGCGATCATCAGATTTTTCGCAAGCCCCGATTGAATCCCCACACTCATCAGCCGCCGCCTCTCTGCCAAATTCCCATTGATATCGAACTTCGTTATAACGGTCCCAGCGATACACCGTCAACGCGCCACCCGCGCGTGTGAATCTCACGCCCAGGTCTCACTGGCCGCTCGCCTCCAACGCCCCCCTGATTTATAACCACCCCTCGTCATGCCCGACCAGGAACTCTATTCCGGACTGATCCGCCTGCACGTCCTTCATCATGCTTCCCACGAGGCGGTCTACGGCCTGGGAATGATTCTCGAATTGCGGCGCCACGGCTACCGCATCGGCCCCGGCACCCTGTACCCGCTGCTTCACCGCCTTGAGCAAAAGGGCTATCTGCGCTCGCGCAACCAAGCCATCGGCGGGAAAGTGCGTCGCTGCTACTCGATAACCGCACCGGGCCGGCGCGCGCTGATCCACGCCAAGGCGAAAGTGCGCGAGCTATTCGACGAATTATTCGAGGGTGATGAAGGGGGTTGACGCGCCCTTAGGCGCGGCTATGGTGTCGAATTCCGATACAAAGCGCCCAGCGACGCGGAGGCGGATAGATTCCCCGGGGGAACGAGGAGACAACCGATGGACATGTCCTCCCGTGAATTGTGGACCGCGCTGCACGGCATGGTGCTCGGCGCGGCCTTCCTCCTCGCCTTTTCCGGTGGACTTGTGGGATTGTTGGGTTTGCGGGCCCAGTGGATCACTCCCGAGGGTGCGCGTCGCGCCGCCGGCCGTTTGATCGCCTGGACCTGGACCATGGCGCTTCTCGCCTGGTTTACCGTTTTAGTGGGCACATACATCGTCTACCCCTGGTATCGCGCCAAGCCGCCGCCGGGAACCAGTTCCGCCGCGCTGGCCGGCTATCCCAAATACCTTCTGGTATCCAGTCCGCGCACGGCCGACTGGCACGAGTTCGGCATGGAATGGAAGGAGCACGTCGCCTGGCTCGCTCCCATCCTCGCGACGGCCGTCGCCTTTGTGGTCACGCGCTACCGCGAGCAGGTCGCCGCCGACAATCAGGTGCGTCGCGCTCTGATCATGCTTTACAGCCTGGCGTTTTTCGCCGCCTCCGTCGCAGGTTTATTCGGAGCGCTTATCAACAAAGCCGCGCCGACGCGATGACAGCAACCAACGAAAACCCGATGCCAACTCGAAATTCAAATCCGCCCGCCATTCCCACCGGCCCCGCCTGGGCCGCCATCCTCGCCGCGGGAGTCGGTTGCGCCGTTCTCGGCCTGCTCATCGACCTGGCCGAAGCCTTCAAGTCGGTCTCGACCACCCTGAACTTCTACAACCCCACCGGCGACCTTTCCGGCAAGACCATTGTCGCCATCGCCATCTGGCTCATCGCCTGGGCCGTCCTTCACGCACGATGGAAAAACCGCACCATTGAATCGCCCGGCAAGGTCATGGCCGCCACGCTGATCCTCATCCTGCTGGCCCTGCTCGCGGTCTTC
>JBEKYH010000198.1:0-8640 GCA_049511115.1 Tepidisphaeraceae bacterium
TCATTTCCAGTGGTCATTCCGCTGATCGTCGCCGCGATCCTCGCCGCGTGCGGAAGCGTCCTGCCCCGGCGACTGCTGGACGCGGCGGGTATTGGGACATCGGCATTTATTTGCGCGATCTGTCTTATGCTGGCGAGGCGATCGTCGTCGGGCACGCTGGTCTATTGGTTTGGTAACTGGACACCTGATCCACACGGGCATTTCCCAGTCGGGATTTGCTTCATGATCGATCCAATCGGGGCGGGCCTGGCAGCATTGGTGGCGCTGCTTATCCTGTCGGCCTTTATCTTTTCGTGGGCATATTTCCAGTCCATTAAATCGCTTTATCACTCGCTCATGTTGGTCTTTCTCGCGGCGATGTGCGGTCTTTGCCTTACCGGCGACCTCTTCAACCTGTTCGTCTGGTTCGAATTAATGACCGCGACCGCCGTCGGATTGTGCGGATACAAGTCGGACGAGCGCTCGCCTCTTCTGGGCTCGCTCAACTTCGCGGTCAGCAACACGGTCGGGGCATTTCTTTCCCTGACGGGGGTCGCATTGCTCTATGCCTTCACCGGCTCATTAAACATGAGCGAAGTCGGACGATCTCTCGCATCGCATAACCCCGGATCGATTTTCGTCTCGGTGACATTTCTGCTCGTCATCAGTGGATTCCTTGTAAAAGCGGCCGCATTCCCGTTTCATTTTTGGCTCGCCGATGCGCACGCCGTCGCCCCGACGCCGGTGTGCATTTTATTCTCGGGCGTGATGGTTGAACTTGGCGTTTACGCAATCGCCCGACTTTACTGGGTGATTTTTGCGCCGCTTCTTGGCATGGAAAGCGAGGGGGTTCGTGCGGTGTTTATCTTGATGGGATGCTTGGGCGCTCTGATCGGCGGCATTTTCTGTTTGGGGCAACGCCATCTCAAACGATTGCTCGCCTTCTCCACCATCAGCCACGTTGGCGTCATGTTCATCGCGCTGGGATTATTAAGGGCCGATGCTCTGGCGGGCTTGGCGATGTACATCGTCGGGCATGGAATGATCAAAGGTTCGTTGTTCATCTGCGCGGGGATTCTGCTGGACAGATACCAGAGTGTTGACGAGTTTGATTTACGCGGTCGGGGCCGCGAAATTCTGCCGCTCGCCCTGGTGATGCTCGTGGGCACATGGGGATTAGCGGGCCTGCCGCCCTTCGCGACATACTTTGGTGGGCAATTCCTCGATCACGCTGCCGGCGAATCAGGTTTGGAGGGCCTGACGCTCCTCATAACCGCCGCCGAAGCCTTGACGGCGGGCGCTGTCCTGCGCGCAACCGGCCGCATTTTTCTGGGCTGGGGACCCGTCCACGAAGCGACTTCGCGCGGCGCCGCGCATATCCCCATGCGAAAGGAAACGAACGAAGGCGACCAGAAAAAAAAGGGCGTTCACGCCACGATGTGGGCGCCCGCCGTGGGACTTTTAATTTTCGGCATGATCGTCGCCGTTTTTCCGCCCGTCCGTTTGCAGGTGCTACGCCAGGCGGAGCGTTTTCGCGCCGGAACGGCCTATCAGGCAATCGTGCTGGATAATCAACCGATATCCGCGCGGGAGGATTCGATTCCTACACCTTTCAAGGTCGGCTGGAAACAACTCGCCGCGCTGCTGCTTAGTCTCCTGATTGCCGGGATTTCGCTGTTTCCGTCGGTGATCGGACATGCAGTCAATAAACGGCTTGCTCCTTGGATCGCACGCCCAATCAGGCAGCTTCGCATATTTCAGAGCGGCCGCGTGGGCGACTACATCGCGTGGCTCGTCTTTGGGATGGCTTTCTACGGGATCGCCCTGGTCCTGTTCGGGAGGGGCACATGAACCCCGTTTCTTTCGTCAGTCTCACCGGGCCGGAGCATTCGCTGACGATTTTCGGCCTCAGGCTCATCGGCATCAACGCCGTCACCGCTCATAAGCTCTTCCTGACGCTCGGCTTTCTCCTGCTCGTGCTCGGCATTAACGGGATCGTTCAAGGCCTCATGCGCCTGGCGATCCGCAGGAAAGAGACCAAACGTTGGGTCTTCTGGCTACGCCAAGCCTTGCGGCTCCTGACGGCGGTTCTGGTGATCGTAGGTTTCCTCTCGATCTGGTTTAACGACACGACTCGCCTGGCGACGTTTCTCGGATTGGTTTCTGCGGGATTGGCGTTTGCATTGCAGCGCGTGGTCACTGCCTTTTCCGGCTACATCGTTATTCTGCGCGGCAATACGTTCACCATCGGCGACCGCATCACCATGGGCGGTGTCCGCGGCGATGTCATCAAACTCGGATTCATCCAGACGACCATCATGGAAATGGGCCAGCCGCCTGGCGAGCAAGCGGACGATCCGGCGATGTGGGTGCGGGCCAGGCAATACACGGGACGCATCGTCACGATCACCAATGACAAGGTCTTCGACACGCCGATTTACAATTATTCAAAGGAGTTTCCGTACCTTTGGGAGGAGATGAATATCCCGATCAGCTACAAAGACAATTTCGCTGAGGCCGAGCAGATTCTTCTACGCGCAGCCCGGGAGCACACCGTCAAGATAGCGGAAGCCGGCGAAGAATTAATCCGCGAGATGGAACGCCGTTATGTCATGAAGCGTAGTGAAATGGAACCTCGCGTTTTCATGCGGCTGACGGATAACTGGATCGAGCTTTCCGTGCGCTTCATCTGTCTGGATCACGACATTCGGCATCTGAAGGACAAGATGAGCCGCCAAATACTCGGTGAGTTGGTAAAGGCTCGTATCGGCATCGCTTCCTCGACTTACGACGTCGTCGGCATGCCGCCTCTTAGAATTACCCTGGACAGCACGGAAAAGGATGGTTCCTCCTCCCGATAAATATCATTTGCGCCTTTTTAAGCCTTGGGATGCCCACCGGTGACGCCGTGAATTTCGCCGCTGACGTAGCTGGAGTCGTTCGAAGCCAGCAGAACGTAGGTCGCGGCAAGTTCCGCGGGTTGTCCCGGGCGCTTGAAGGGAACATCGCTGCCGAACGTCACCAGCTTGTCCTCCGACTGCCCACCGCTCGGCTGAAGCGGCGTCCAGATCGGCCCCGGCGCAACGCCGTTCACGCGGATGCCCTTGGAAATGAGTTGCTTGGACAATCCCTTTACAAAAATCGCAATGGCCCCTTTGGTCATGGCGTAATCAAGAATGCCCGGCGAGGGGTCGTAAGCGTTGATCGAAGTCGTGCAGATGATCGTTGACCCCGGGTTCAGATGCGGCAGCGCCGCCTTCGTGATCCAGAACATCGCGTAGACGTTGGTGCGAAAGGTCGCATCAAACTGGTCAGTCGTAATATCGAGGATCGATTCGCGATAGACTTGCTTTGCCGCGTTGCTGACGAGAATGTCCAGCCCGCCAAGCCGCTCCACGGCGTCGGACACGAGCTTTTGGCAAAAGGCCTCGTCCCGGATGTCTCCCGGCAACGGAATCGCCTTGCGGCCCTCCGCCCGAATCAATTGAACCACTTCGGCGGCATCGGGCTCTTCCACCGGCAGATATCCGAAGGCCACGTCCGCCCCTTCGCGCGCGAACGCGATGGCAGCCGCGCGGCCGATCCCCGAATCGGCGCCCGTGATGAGCGCCTTGCGCCCAGTCAGTTTGCCAGAACCTTTGTAGCTCTTCTCTCCATGGTCCGGCCGTGGCTCCATCTTGCATGCCAAGCCTGGCGGCTCTTGGTGTTGCTTCTTGAATGGCGGTCCCGGATATTCGGTGAGCGGATTCTTTAGCTGCATTGTTTCACCTCTCGTGGAATCGTCGGAAGAAGACCGTTCCGCAGCGGCCACCGCAGTCGTACCTAATGCTGCTATCATTGAGGTGGCCAATACTCCCGTTCCCAGGGTTACTGCCTCACGGCGATTGAGTTTGCGCGGTTGATGTGCGTCCATGAGTTTCTCTCCAACACAAAAGAGTGCGGAAAAGTTTAGGACATTGCGGGCGGAGGCAGCTAAAGGGATTTCCCTGATAGGCTGGCAGGAAAAACGGATCGTGCCCGGCTATAACCGAGCCCTTGGAATTGACTCGTACGCCTGTGGGCCAGCATAACACTTCGGGCGAATTCCCAATCCAATGTCGGCATTTCCCCGATTGTTTCCAGCCGCCGTCAAATCTAAGTTTCTAAGAAAGGGGTGCGAAACCCAGCGATATTTTTTGGAGACGGTCATGGCAAAACAACTTCAAGGAAAACGTGTGGCTATCTTGGTCGAGAACGGATTTGAGCGGGTCGAGATGACCACGCCGCGCCACGCCCTGGAAGAGGCTGGGGCTCAGACGGATTTGATTTCACCGGATGGGGGCACGGTGCAATCCGTCGAACACGATAAACCCGGGGAGCGTTTTCCCGTCGATGTGGACCTGAGTAACGCCGATCCAGCAGAGTACGACGCGTTGCTTCTTCCCGGCGGCGTTTCCAATCCGGACAAACTGAGGATCAATCCCGATGCAGTGAAGTTCGTGAAAGCGTTCGTCGATGCCGGCAAGCCAATCGCGGCGATTTGTCACGGCCCGTGGACGCTCATCGAGGCCGGCGCAGTGAAAGGGCGAAGGATGACGAGTTGGCCGTCATTGCAAACCGATCTCCGTAACGCCGGAGCCAACTGGGTGGACGAAGAAGTCGTTACCGACAACGGCCTGGTCACCAGCCGAAAACCCGATGATCTTCCGGCCTTCGACGAAAAGATGATCGAAGAATTCCAGGAAGGGATCCACGGCAGGTAAAACAGGCGGCCGCCCGGCGCTCTTAAGCTGAGCGCCGGCGCCCATGCCCATCGCCCCTCGCGTTGCCCGCGGCCAGGGACTTCTTGAGCGCCTCCATCAGATTGATTGTTCGCGGCGGCGGCCCTTCTTCCTCCGCCTCGATGTGCTGTACTTCCTTTCCTTTGACCTTTGCGTCGATCATCTTTTGCAGCCGCAGCCGGTATTCGTCCTTGAATTCATCCAAATCGAGCGACTTGGTCATCGTCTTCATCAGCTCCGACGCCATTTTCATTTCGGCGGATGTGGTCTTAATGCGACCGAGGCCGGCGCCCACCTCGTCGGACAGGGACTCCACTTCGTCGGCGTAGTGGAGTGTGTGGAGCGTCATTCCGTCTTCGAGCGCGCGGATGGCCGCAAGGTATTCGCGTTCCCGCATGACAAATCGCGCAATAGCGCATTTATTTTCTTCCCGCATTACGTCCAACAGAAGTTTGTACGACTTTGACGATTCCTTGACGGGCTTGAGAAAATAAACGCGATCGAAGTATACCGGATCGATGGCCGTCAGATCGGTGAATTGAACGATTTCCAGGGCTTTGCCTTTTTCGGGCTTTAACTGGTCGATTTCCTTTTGTTCCACGACGGCATACTCGTTGGGCCCCACCTCAATTCCCCGCGCCGTGTCAGCGAAGTCATATTCCTTTCCGGTGTCGGGGCAGACCAATTTGCGCCGCAGGCGGCAATGGCCGTCCTTGCTGAGCATGTGGAAGTGCACCGCCTTTTCATGCACGGCCATGATCATTTCCACGCCGATGTTAACCAGGCCGAAATTCAACGAACCAGTCCAAATGGGGCGACTCATAGCTACTCCTTCGATTTCAATTGCCGACAGCCCTATGAAGGTCAACGCGTTTCGATTCAAAATCCGCCCACGGGTCTTTCAATTTCAGGCGGCGCGGCGCATTTTCCAGCGTGAACTTGCCGGCGGTCTTCAGCGAACCAATCTCCTCCCACTCGACCGGCATGGACACGGGGGCGCCCGGGCGGGCACGCACAGAATACGCCGCAACGGCTGTCGCAGTCCGGCCATTGCGCAGGTAGTCAATGAAGATGCGCCCGGTCCTTTCCGCTTTGCGAATATTAGTTGTGTAAGCCTTGCCGTCGCGCCGCGACATTTCTTCGGCAATCGACTTGCTGAAGGCCTTGGCGTGGTCCCAATCAACGCCCGGTTCAATTGGCACTACGATGTGCAGTCCCTTGCCGCCCGTGGTTTTCAAATAAGGATGAAGGTGCACCGATTCAAGAATGTCCTTCAGCTCGGTTGCCGCCTTCGCGATTATCTTCCAGGGCAAATCAGGATCGGGATCGAGGTCGAAGATCAATCGGTCCGGCCGTTCGGGATTTCCCGCCGCGCAGCCCCAGGCATGAATCTCGATGGCATTGATCTGCACGAGCGCCCGCACCCCGGCTGTGTCGCGAATCATCATGTACGACCGCCCGCCTTCGGCTTTCGGCGCCGCGACCGGTTCAATGCCCGGCGGCAGACTTTCGGTGTAGTGCCGCTGGATAAACGACTGGCCCCCGATGCCAGCGGGATATCGCACCACCGTCAGCGGCCGATCGATCACATGCGGCAACATCCGGGCGGCGACGAGCTGGTAGTATTCGGCCAGCGACGTTTTAGTGATCTTCGTGCCCGGGAAAACGACGCGATCGGGATGGGTGATGGTCAATTCCTTCACCATGCCTGCCTTAGTCGTCGAAGGTTGTTTAATCCGCCGCGTCGCAAGTTCAGGGGATGATCGGTCTTCGCGCACAACGTCGCCGGCTTTCTTATCCTGCCGCAATCCGAGAAAGGCGCCCTGGCGAATCAGGTTGTCCTCGGTCCAGCCGGCAAATTTGATCTCGGCGACAAGGACCGGCGCCGTCCAATGTCCTTCGCGCCGCTCGCGAGCCGGAAGAGGCTCGTCAGTCGCCGGCGCCGGGCGTGCGTGGCGGGTCATTTCCTTTTTCACCTCTTTGAGCAACGCCGCATCGAAACCAGTTCCGACGCGGCCGGCATACACCAGCTTTTTCTCCCGATCATAATAGCCCAGCAACAGCGAGCCGAATTCCTTCCGCGACCCTTGAGGATCGGTGTAACCGAGGATGATGAATTCCTGGCGATATCCGCATTTGCTCTTGAGCCATGTTCTGGTCCGGCCGCCGGAATATTTCGAATCCGCCAGCTTGGAAACGATGCCCTCCAATCCCATCCTGCACGCGGCATCAACGACCGCTTCGCCTTCGCCGCGCGTGTGGTCATTATATTTTACGCGCGGAACATCCAGTGTTTCGGTCAAATTCTTGAGCTGCTTCTTTCGCTCCGTCAGCGGCTTGTCACGAAGGTCCTCCCCGTTGAGATACAACAAATCGAAAACAAACATCACCGGATCAGCCGACGCGCCAGCTCGCCAGGAATTCTGTAGCGATTGAAAATGGCTGCGCCCTTTTTCATCCAGCACGACCGCTTCGCCGTCGAGAACAGCGTGGCCGCGAAGTCTGGCCAGTTCCTTGACAATACGCGGAAAGCGATGCGTCCAGTCCTGGTTGCCGCGCGTCATCAAGCGAACTTCGCCATCGTCGATATAGGCGATCAGCCGGTAGCCATCGAGCTTCACCTCGTGCAGCCACTCGTCTCCGGGCGGCGGATGCGGCGCCCACGTCGCCAATTGCGGGCGAATATCCGCCGACAGCGCATCGTGTTTCTTTCCATTTCTGGTTTTGTTGCTGTGCCATTGCTCGTCGTCGCCCGGGTTAATTTCTTCAATTCGGCGCTTTGTCTTTACGCTTTCCGGACGTTCCTCAAGAATCTGTCCGTCTTTGCCGGCAAAATCATCGCGCGATTTGATGAGCAGCCAGTTTTTGTGTGATTTGTCACTGTGACCGTGGAATCGGACGAGCGTCCATTCGCCTCTCAACTTTTCGCCGTGCAGGGCGAAGTGAAGTTTGCCATTCTTCAATCCCTCGTGCGGATCGTCCAATGGCTCCCACGTTCCACGATCCCACAGGAGAACCGAACCGCCGCCGTATTGGCCCTTGGGAATCGTGCCCTCAAAATCGCCGTACTCCAGCGGATGGTCTTCCACCTCCACCGCGAGGGACTTATGGCTTGGGTCGATGCTCGGACCTTTGGGGATCGCCCAGCTTTTGAGCACCCCATCGAGTTCAAGGCGAAAGTCGTAGTGCAGACGGCTTGCCGCGTGCTTCTGAACAACATAAGCGAGTTGCGCCCGGCCTCGCGGACGAGTCTTGCCGATAGGTTCGCTCGTCACCTTAAAGTCCCGTTTCTTTCGATACGTGGCAAGCATAGTCAGAACAATGGTATTGCCGGGCGATGCACGAGGGGAGCAGGTAGATTCCGTCTGCCGCGTCGGGGTTTTCCCGATTCTCTGTTTGATTAAATTAATCAAAGACTCGCCAGAACCTGTCGCGCTGCGCGTTGGCCGCTAAGCAACGCGCCGGCGACAGTGCTCGCCTGCCCAGATGTATCGGTTGCCTCGCCTGCAAAAAAGAGCGTATGGTCCACCGGCTCCGCCAAACGCCGGCGCGCGCCCATGCCGCCCACCGCAACGTAGCTGTAGGCCCCGCGTGACCAGGGATCGGCAGCCCAGTCATAGGCGTGGAATGCAGTGAGTAATTTGAGGACTCGCCCTTTGTGTACCCTCAATAGTTCTGCAAGGGAGTCAACCGCGATGGACCGCAGCTTGGGCTGCGGCAAACCTGCCAGCGCCCTCGCTTTCGGCCCGCCAGCCCAGGCAGTCAGCGTGGGCCGGCGCAATGGCATTTGTGTCCACCACGTTGGAAATTGTGCTTCCTGCGCATGCCAAAATGCCGAATCCCGCAATGGTTTTGAGTCCTCCCAGAATGCTCGTTTGAATTGCAGAACAGCTTTGACGAT
>JBEKYH010000199.1:0-8613 GCA_049511115.1 Tepidisphaeraceae bacterium
GGCCGGTCAATCGATGAGCATCGCGGCTCAAAATACAACATACCGATTGATCTGGCACAGACCAGCATTCTCGTCACCGGGGGAAAGACGAACTCCGTGAATCTGGGCGGGCAAGGAAGAGCCGTGGAGGGACGATTGATCCTCCCGCCGGAACTCGCGGGCCGAACCGATTGGAATGCGGAATGCGGCGGCCCGAATTACACTGAGATCAGCCCGGACGGCAAGGTCCGGGTCAATGATGTTATGCCCGGAAATTATGTAATTGGGGTCGATATCTATCATAACGGCGAGGGCAGCATTATTGCGTTTGGATCGTGTAGTGTAACCATGCCCGAGGGTGGCAACGTCAACGACGACCCGCTCCCCGCGCCGGAGATTCGCGTGCAGATGGAGCCGAAGGCGCGCGCTTATACAGACGGACCGCATCCGATCATCGGCGGAATGGCAATAGATCGGGAGGGAAATCTCATTGACAGCGTCGGCATCGAAATTTCCTGGAATTCCAGCGAGACTGGCAATGCGAATGGGTCTACCACGCAGCCTATCGTTACTAAGATCGAGGTGGGAACGGCTTCGAACGGCCAATGGCAGACGGACGCCGTCCCTCAAAGCGCCCTCTCAACAGTGCACATAAAGGCGGACAGGCCAGGATGTCTGGAAACCCTCGATTTTTCGCCGTCGGTTAAAGAATTGCTTGATCGCAAGGCGAAACTCTTATTCACAAACAGCGCGGAACTAACGGGGCAGGTCGTGGACCCATCGGGCAAACCCATCACTGGGGCTTTTGTGAAGGCTTACGGAGTTGGGGGGAATGATAGCTACCAAGTCGCGTCCGATATATCCGACGCGAACGGACACTTCGATTTGAACTACGTTCCGCGCGGCGACGTGATCGTAAGCGCCATCTTGCAAAGTGTTGCGCCGGCGGAACAACACCTTCACGTCCCCGAAGAGCCCGCGCATAAGACAGTCACCAGCCTTGCACCGCTGCGCATTGTGCTTGGCGACAGCCACCGCGTTTTGCATGGGCGTGTCACGGACGGAAAAGGCACATCGATCGAAGGAGCCAGTGTGTCGGACGGCGGAAACCAACTTGCACCTGATCTTTGGTTTCCTCCCACTCCGGGGTCTAAGGTCGTGGTCACGGATAATCGGGGCCGATATGAAATTACTGGCGCGCCAGCCGGGGAATTAAATGCCAATGCTTCCAAGGCCGGGTTCTTCACTAGTAACGCCACGTTTTTGGCTGATCAGGACCAGATAGATTTTGTACTTGAACGGCAGGCCCAGGCCGATGTGCGCGGCACGGTGATCGACGCTGTTACGCACAAGCCGGTTGCGGAATTCACGGTGCGGACTGGCTTCACCGGTCCCCACGCCAAGGAGCCGAGTTTTCCGGATGAGGGAGGTACCGTATTCGGCGACGGAAAATATGAGCAAGTTCTGAAGGCGGAACAACCCGACGATGACGCGATGTACCTGCAAATCCAGGCCAAGGGATACATGCCCGCAGTCTCGCCGCCCATTAGAGAATCCGGGACCGTGGATTTTCAGTTGCAGCCGACCGGCGAATGGGGCGGGCGCGTTCTGGATGCCAAGGGAAAGCCAGTTGCAGGGTTATGGTTTGAGTTAGGGAATTCTAATACGTTTAGGCAGCACCTTGTCCCACCTCTTGCGAAAACGGACAAAGACGGGCGGTTTTCGATCTCGCCACGATTGGGCCGGTTTATCCTGATCGCCAATAACGACCAGGGGTATTTGATTCTCGACCAGCAGGATGTGTATCCAGCGCGCGACTGGATACTCACCTCGTGGGGGCGCATCGAGGGACGAGTAAATTTGCCCGGTAATTACAAGCAAGGGCAAATCGATATGAGCTTCAGCGATCCACTTTCTCGAATTCCCGGCGTGGAGTTTTATTTCGGAATTATCACATATGAAGCGAAGCTTGACGATCAAGATCGATTCACGCTTGGCCCCATTCCTCCGGGGCAAGTTCACCTGAGCCTTCGCCTGATTCAGAAGGGTTCCAGTGGCGCCGTAATCAGTATTTTGGAAGACGCGGCGGACATACAGGTCGAAGCAGGCAAGACTGCGACGGTAACCATCGATGAAACGGCCCTCGGCCGATCGGTAACAGGGCACATCGGAACTTCCAAACAATGGAACAATAAAATAGACGGCATTATCCTCGCTAAGGCTTTGCGCCCGCCCAACCCACCTTCCGCCCTAACACAACCGAGCATGTCGCACGAAATGGAAATCTATCGCCGGGATTTCCTGGACACGGCGGCCGGTCAGGCATTTACAAATCAGGCAATGGATAGTCAGCCTTATTCGGGGACTTTGGATGCCTCGGGCAACTTCCAAATCGACAATGTTCCTGCCGGCGACTATGAACTGGTCGTGCCGTTCTCGACGCCAGGGAACGAGACCATCCTTCGCTACCTGGAATTCAAGATGCCGGTGATTCAGGCGGGAAACGCCGTGCAGCCGCTGAAGTTGGGGGAGATCGATGCGGGGAGATTACAGAGCACAGAACCGAAGCATGCAAGCGGAGAGTAACGCCGCGTGTCGCACCCGTTGAAGTGCCCCAAGTGACGCGGCTTTGCTCAATCCGCCCCCAGCGCGATCGCCACGAGTTCCGGCTCCGGCACGTTCGGCAGGTTCACGTCGCGGTGACGGACTTTGCGGTAGCCGAGCTGGCGGAAGATTTCGAGGACTTCGGTCCAGGTCGGGTACATCCGCTTGTTGACCTTCTTGTAAGTCTCGATGGCCATGACGAACTCGAATTGCTCGGCGTTCATTTCGCCTTCTTCGGCGCAGCGGCGTTCGTCGCTCAGACGGCGTCCCGGGCCGCGCCGGCGCTCCAGCCCCGAATCGCCGCGGCGATCGGCCTTGGCGGTGCGCCGCTCGGGACCGGTGTATCCCGATTCAGCGCGCGTTTCCTGCCGGCGGTCCACGCCACTGCGGCGGTCCACCTCGCTGAGCCGGCGGTTTGGGCCGGTACCGGGCTCCCGGCGTTCTTCCGCGACGCACTGATCCGTTTCCGTCGATGTCTTCATTGGGGTTTGCCTCACTTGCTGCATCGAATGCATGAGGCAACGACTTTAGACCTCTCCGCGCCCCGATATTACCGGAACCGCGGAAATTGCCTTCTGGGCGTCGAATCGACCTATCGCCCGCAACAGCAATGCGAAAACGGGGCGGCATAATTCCGCCGGTCATGGCAGAAAGACTCTTTAACGCGAAGAACGCGAATGGACTTCTTGCCGACTCCTCGACCAATCACCACCACTATCTGTATGGAGCGCCGAAGAAGTGACCCCGTGTTTTGGCGACACTTCACGTGCCCCCTACATCAATCCCCGCAGCACTTCCAGATTCACCGCGTCCCAATCCCTTCCGTCAGGGTGTTTCAGTTTGGGCGTTTCCAGGATTTTAGGAATCTTCTTGAACGCCTTGTCGCGGACAATGGGGCGGAACCCTTCCACACCAATTTTGCCCAGGCCGATGTGCTCGTGGCGATCGACGCGGCTGCCAAGGTCTTTTTTGGAGTCGTTAAGATGCAGGACTTTCACGCGGTCCAGCCCAATCGTCGCTTCAATCTGCTTTCGAAACGCCGCGTATTTGCGGCCCCGGAAATCGTACCCGGCGGCGAAGAGGTGCGCCGTGTCGAGGCAGACCGCCAACCGCTCCGGCGATTTCACACGCTCGATAATCTCGGCAAGATGTTCGAGTTTGTATCCCAGCCCCGTGCCCTGCCCCGCGGTGATTTCAAGGCAAGTGAGTACGCCACCGGCGCTGATGGCCGCGTGGACCTGATCCAATCCCGCGGCGACCCGGCGCAAACCGGCTTCCTCGCCGCTGCCGACGTGCGCGCCCGGGTGCGTCACCAGGTAGGGTATTCCCAGTAAATCGCAGCGTGAGATTTCTTCGATGAAGAGCGCAATGCTGGCCTGCCAGACCTTATCATCGGGCGAGGCGAGATTGATCAAATAGCTGTCGTGGCTGACGGTTTGATTCCATTTCAGACGATTGCAATTTAATTTCCATTGGGCAATTCCCTCCGCTTCCAGGGGTTTGCATTTCCATTGCTGCTGATTTTTCGTGAAGACCTGCACCGTATCCATCGAGAGCGCTTCGGCGGCGGTGAGAGCATGGTGCATTCCGCCGGCGATGGAGAGATGGGAGCCGAACATGAGCGATTGCCTCCTATTTTCCGATGCAAAAGGTCGAGAAGACGCGGCCGAGTATATCGTCGGGGGAGATGTCGCCGAGAACTTCGCCGAGATGGTCGAGGGCGGTGCGAAGTTCGGCGGCGAGTAATTCGGCGGCGGGGACGAGGGCGGCTTGATGCAACGAATCCCGCGCGGCTTCGATGGCGCGGGCGTGGCGCGAGGTGAGGGCGAGTTCGGCGGCGCTGCCGGAGTGGCCGAAGGCGAGGGTGTCGAGGGCGGTGCGAAGATGTTCAATGCCATCGCCTGTGACGGCCGAAACGCGCAGGTCGAACGATGCCATGCTCGTGTAGGGTGGGCATTGCCCACCTTCTGCGGAAATGGTGGGCGATGCCCACCCTACATCGATCAGGTCGATTTTGGTCAGGACGGTCAGGTCGGGCGCGCGGGGAAGTAGAAGGGGTGGGCGGGGGTCGGTGGAGTCGCGCACAAGGACAACAGCGTCGGCCTTTTGCAGCTCATCGAGGGCGCGGCGGCGCATGTGCGATTCGATGGGGTCTGCTGAGGGGCCATCGGCTTCTTCGAGGCCGGCGACGTCGATTAACACGACGGCGCCGCGCGGGAGGATCACTTGCGCACTGAGGGCGTCGCGGGTAGTGCCGGCGATGGGAGAGACGACCGCGCGCGAGGAACGGGAGAGGGCGTTGAGGAGTGTGCTTTTGCCGGCGTTGGGACGGCCGGCTAATAAGATGCGCGGCTCGTAGGCGAGGCGGGCCAAACGCGTGCTTTGTTTCAGGAGGGAATCGAGGTCGGCTTGGACCTGGGCGATGCGTTTGGCGGATTCGTCTGCGGAAAGGAAACGCACGTCCTGGTCGGAGAAGTCGATCTCTGCCTCAATAAGGGCCAGGGTCTGGGCGATATTGTCCATCAAGGGGCGCAGGCGGCGGGAAAGTTCGCCGGCCATGAGGCGGCGGCCGGCGTCGAGTTCATTTTGATTGGCGGCGGCCACCACGGCGGCGACGCCTTCAGCCTGGGAGAGGTCCATCCGGCCGTTGAAGAAAGCGCGGGCCGTGAATTCGCCGGGCTCGGCGGGGCGCGCGCCGCGAAGGAGCAGTTGGTCCAGCAACAGGCGGGCCAAAAGTGGATTGCCGGGGATGTGAAATTCTACTAGGTCCTCGCCCGTGTAGCTTTTCCCTGCGGCGAAGGTGAATCCCCAGATGGGCGCCTTGGAGCCGCACAAATGAAGCGTCATGGGACGGGCCTGCGGCGGCTGAAAATCTTCGCGACACAAATCACGCAGAAGATCGACACAGTTTGGGCCGCTCACGCGCACGATCATTCGCGCCGCCGGCCCGACGGCACTGCTGATCGCGGCGATGGTGTCGTTTAGTCGCACAACTTAGGGCAAGGAGTGAGCTTCCTATATGGCCCGAGTCTATCGCTTCTTTTTCTGCTGTTGCCGCTGCGCCTCGCGGGCCAGTTCTTCGGCTTTTTCCTGCAAACGAGCCAGCCAGCCTTTCGCGGCGGGTTTGTCAGTTTGGCCCAAAGGGGGGAGCCGAGTGCCGCGGATTTTTTTTTTGCCGACGTCCACAATCACCGGCCCAGTCGCGGCTTCGATCGCTTCGGCCTGCTTAATGTGATCGCGAATGCGCTTGCTTTCGATGATGCCCAGGCCCGTCGTCGTCAGGTAATACAGATTCAAGCCGCTGGGAAACGTGTAGAACATGAACGGGAAGACCAGCGTCATCCACATCATCATTTTCTGCTGCTGCTCCTGCTCGGGCGACAAGGCCGCGGGCCGGGGCATGAAATATTTCTGATTGATGAACGTCACCACCGCCATGGCGATCGGCAGCACGTTGATCGCTGACAAATGCCAGCCGAAAACAAGCAGCGGAACCGGCGAGGCAAATTTGATGAGCTGATCCGGCTGGCTCAAGTCGTGAATCCACGTCCAGTGGACGCCGAAGAATTTGAGGAACGGAGCCTGGCGCAACTCAAAGGTCGTTTGCAATGCCCGCCACAGGGCGATGAAGATGGGCATCTGCAAAAACATCGGCAGGCAGCCCAGGACGGGGGTGAAGCCGACGGTTTTGTAAAGCTCCATCTGCGCCTTGCCAAAGCCCTCCTTGTCGTCGCCGAATTTCTTTTTCAGACGTTCGATCTCGGGAGCGAGCTTCTGCATCTTCATCATCGAGACCTGCGATCGCTTGGTGATGGGATGGAGGAGCAACCGCACGCCGCAGACCAGGGCGATAATCGCCAGGCCCCAATCGCGCAGCACAAAGTGAAGCCCGGCCAGGAGCGCGACGAGCAGGTTGATAAGCCAGGGAATGGTGCACAGGCCGCAGAATCCGCTGGTGACCATGACCAGCGTCCCGTCGTAATGGAGGGGGAAGGCGCTGTAATAGGCGCTATTCAACAGGTCGCGCTGCTTGGGGCCGAGGAAAACGCGCAAGGGAAAATCGGATGACGATCCTGGCGCGAGCTGAAAATCAACGGTCCGGAAATGGATCGCGACAAACCGCTGATCAGAAGAGGCGTCTGGATTCAGGGCCTGTGCAAGAGCGCTGACCAGCTTGCCTTCGGAATCGGGCCGGACCAGGGCGTTAAAGTAATTGCTGCTGGAACCCATCCACAGCAGCGGCAGATTGTCCTCATTGGGCTTGTAGTCTTTGCTGGGTGTGGAGCCGTGGAAATAGCTGATGGGGTTGTGGTCGATGCGGACCAGGCCGCCATTGTCGTAACCGGCCGCGACTTCCGTTTCCTGCCGCGCCGTTTCGGCCTGCGGGAGCGTTGGCCCGTTGAGTTCCAACGACGCCGTATGCGGCTGCGCCGACACGTTCGCCAGGGTGTACTTGATAACCACTTCGTAACCCTGCGACGGGGCGCTTGGCGAATCGAGATCAAATTCCTTCGTCAGTCGAACGGCCGGCTGGCCATCCTGCAGAAAATCAAGCTGGTAGACGGCCGAATGATCGGTGCGATTGACCAGGGCGAAATCTTTATCCCAGAGATTGATGCGGTTGCCGTCAATAATGATGGCGGCGGTTGCCATCGAGCGCGTCTGGCCGGCCGAGTCGATCGCGTAGGGCGTTTGATACCGGTAGACTTCGTCGCTGTCGGCGGTTTCCAGAAAGGCGTTAAGAACCACGGCGTTCAGGCCGGCGCCGGCCGGGTCAATTTCAAGCGCAATGTGGGCGTGCGAGTCTTTATACGTCTCCGAGCCGACGATAATCGGAATCGCAGCATTTTCCGCCGACGGCAACGTCGTTGGCGCCGCCGCAACGCTCCACCCGGTCGATTGCGTGGCAGGCTCGGTCGTCGCGCTGGCAACGCTGGGCTGCGTGGAGTCGGAAGCGGCGGACTGCGAGCTATCCGCGGTGGCCGGCGCGGTTGCCCCCGGCTGTTTCCATTCGGGATGCACCTTGTATTCGTGCAGGAGAAATGCCTGATAGGCCAGCCCAAGGCCGGTGATCAGCAAGATCCCCAGGATCATGCGCTTGTTGTCCATGTATGATTAACGGCCGTCCAGGAGGCGTGCCCCTAAAAAGTTGTCGAGCTCATCGATCTCTTCCACCTTGCGCACGGTTGTCTCCACGTCGTACGCAACGCGGACAAATTCGAGGTACGTGTCGCTCACCACGACAAAACTGCTGCGCGGGTCCCGGTCGCGCGGCTGACCCACGCTCCCGACGTTGATGATGGCCTTCTCATCGCTCAATTGGAAGCGATATTCAAGCTCGTCGGGGCTATAAAAATCCGGTCCTTCTAGAAAGACCCCCGGAACATGGGTGTGCCCGACAAAGCATAGTCGCTCAAAGCGCTCAAATATGCTGACAAATTTGCCGGGATTGGTGTAAATGTCGTCGGGAAAGATGTATTCGTTGATCGGCCGCCGCGGGGAGGCATGGACCGCCACGAAATCCGCCGTTTTCAGCCGCACCGGCAGGTTCCCCAGGAACTTCCACCGCGCGGCGCGCCTTACCGCGTCCGGGTCTTCCTCAAAGCATTTGCGCGTCCAATAACACGCCTGCTCGGCGCCGCTGTTAAAATTGAACGGCTCATAAAAAACCGCAAAGTCATGGTTCCCCATCAACGCCGCCCGGCAGCGCGTGGATACTAAATCGAGGCATTCCATCGGGTTAGGCCCATAGCCGACGATATCGCCGAGGCAGACGATGTGCTGAATCTGCCGCTTGTCGATCTCGGCCAGAACCGCCGTGAACGCCTCCATATTGCCGTGGATGTCGCTGACAATTGCGAACATAGCAAGGAAGTCGATGGTATGGGGAGGGGGAGGGGGCGTCAAATGAGGGGGAGCAGCGCAGAGGTGACTCCAGGATCCAGCCCCTGAATACGAATGGCCCGGCGACCTGAGCCATCGGAGTTGGGGCCGGCAGGTGAATTCTCGTTCGATGGCTTGTCTGCATCC
>JBEKYH010000200.1:0-8608 GCA_049511115.1 Tepidisphaeraceae bacterium
ATCTTGACGATCGCAAGGCCAAGGGGTTCAACGTCGTTCAGGGCGTCATCGCGCTATGGGACGCCAATACGTACAAGAATCCTGATGGTCAGCTACCGTTTGTCGATCGCGATCTTGGCAAGATCAATGTGGCGTTCTACAAAAACGTCGATTCGATCCTCGACAAGGTTCAGGCGCACGGCATGTACATGGCCGTCCTTCCCTACTGGCACAAGAATGCCGGCGACCGGCTTGGAGCCGAGGGCATTCCGGAAAAAATGGAGGCTTATTGTAAATTTCTGGCCGAGCGCTATGCCAAGCGGAATGTTTTCTGGATTCTGGGCGGCGACTCAACCGCGGCAGGGGAAGCAGGTGTGAAGATTCAGCATGTCACCGATCTGGAGGCGCAGGGACTGATTGACGGAGCCAAGGCCGTGGGCGTTGATAAGATCATGATCAGCTATCATCCCACGGGCAGCCAAAGTTCGTCGTTTTGGTTTCAAGAGCGTCCCTGGCTCGATTTTAATTCCATCCAATCGGGCCACTTTATCGATACCCACGATTTTCAAATCGTCGCCAAGGATTATGCCAAGACGCCGGTGAAGCCGACGCTCGATATGGAGCCGGGATATGAAAATATCACCGATCGCCTGGTCGGGACGCCGGGCGCCAGGCGGATTCAGGCGGTGGATGTGCGACGTTCGGCATATCTTGACGTTTTTGCCGGCACCGTCGGCCTCACCTACGGCCAGGGAGAAGTGTATGGATTTGCCAAGGGTGGGAGCGTGACCACGCGCTGGGGCACGGCGATGTCGTGGAAGGAAGCGTTGAAATTGCCGGCATCGGGGCAGGTGCAATTTATCCGGGATCTCATCGAGTCGCGGCCGGAACTGGAGCGGGTTCCCGATCAGGATTTGATCGTCGGAGACAACAGCGCCCGCGCTGTCGAGCACTTCGCCGCCATGCGCGGGAGCGATGGCACGTATGCGTTCGTTTACATCCCGGCCAATAAGCAGACGGTGACCGTCAACACGAAGCTTCTTTCAGGGGCGACGCTGCGGGCCTGGTGGTATGACCCGCGCATGGGGACGGCTTCGCAGATCGACGAAGCTGCCAGGACGGATAGCCGGCAGTTCACGGCACCGAGCGTCGGGCCGGATGATGATTGGGTGTTGGTGCTGGATGATGCGGCGAAGAATTATCCAGCGCCGGGGACGCGCATGGATGTCAAATAGCGATCGGCATGCGGAAGAACCCTCACCCCAGCCCTCTCCCTGAGTACATGGAGAGGGGGCCAGATCGTCCTTTACGGCACCGGCAATGTCGTCGGATGGAACGGCACGGAGTTGGGATCGACGACGACGTGGCAGTCGTCGGAATAATCTTTTCCGCCGCGCGTGCCGGTTGCGGAAAGATCGTTGTCTCCATTTGCCAGCGTCACCTGCGGCCAGATGAAAATGTGATCCAGGGCCGTCTTTGAGCCGAGCGATTGGCCGTTTACTTTCAGTTCGACGGAGTCGCAATTCGAGTAGATTTTCACCGGCCCGGTGGCGATATTCCGCGGCGTATAGCGGCTGTCGTTGATGTGCACGAATGGATCATCCGACCAGTTTGCCTTGTAGAAATAGAAGGCGTCCTTTTTGGTTTTGCGGTCGTAGGTGACCAGGCCCTTGTCGTTGATCCCCAGATGGTCGCCCTCGTGGCGGGTGGCCGAACCGAAATCAAACATGGCCCACAGGAACGTTCCCCAGAGCCAGGGGCGATCCTTCATTGCGGCATAGGCGCTCTCGTGCACGAGGCATTGCCATTCCTCGGGGTGCCATGTGGAGGTCGTCACGGGCTGCATGGGATCAAACTCATGCTCCAGAATGCTTGCCCCCGCACCGTATTCGCTGACGCCGATCGACCGGCCCGGCAGGGCGGTGCGCCAGATATCGAGTTGGGCGGGCCATTCCGTGCGCGTGCCGTTGTACCAGCCGAAGTATTTGTTGAGAGCGATGACGTCGGTGATCTTGTTTAACTGATCCGTCGGCGGCAGCAACGACGCGGCGGTCGTCAGGCGCGTCGGATCGAGCTGGTGCGCCAATTCGTGCAGGTGGGTAACCACATCGACGGCATGTTGGTGCTGTTGGTCGCCCGCCGCGCCGCGAGGCGGCGGCCTGAGTTCGTTGTACAAGCTCCAGAAGCAGATCGAGGGGTGATTGAAATTCTGCTTGATCAGCTCGCGCAGTTGCTGCTGAATATTGTCCTCAAACTCCTGGCTCGGGCCGACAGCGTTGACCATGCCGTCCTCGGCCCAGACCACCAAGCCGCCCTTGTCGCAGAGATCGTAAAATTCCTGGGCATGTTCGTAATGCGAAAGCCGGATGCCGGTGCAGCCCATCTCCATGATGAGATCGAAATCGATTTTGTGTTCCCGGGCCGTGATGGCCCATCCCATGCCTTGCCAGTCCTGGTGGCGATTCACACCGTGGAGGGGGTAAGACTGGCCGTTGAGGAAAAACCCAAGATCAGGATCAACCCGGTAAAATCGCAGCCCCAGCGGCTGAACCACCTGATCGCTCGCACCGGCCGGACCACTGACCGTCACGCGCACATGGTAAAGGTACGGGTCCTTGCGCGCATTCCAGAGATGCGGATGATCGACGCTTACAGTTTCCACGACATCACTGGTTGTTCCCGCGGCGATAGCGGTGGTTTGCGTCGATTGCTGCACGACCGCATTGTCGGCATCGAGCACTTCGCAGAGCACGGTGGCTGCCTGATCGGCGGGAGCGGCGTTTTGCACTTTGGTGGTGATTTCTACAGTGGCGCGGTCGGGAGTAACCTGGGTTTGCTTGAGATAAACCCCAGGCCCCGCGTCATCCAGCGGCGTTACCGAAAGCGGATTGAGGGCGAGGAGGTGCACGCCTCGATAAAGCCCGCCGTAGAACGTGAAATCGGCGGTAAGAGGAGCGACGGCCGGATCGCTTTCGTTGTTTGTACGCACGGCGACGACGTTATCGCCGCTGGGGTTCATTAGGTTTGTCACGTCGTAGCAGAATGCGCCGAACATTCCCTTATGTGTCGGTCCGGCTGATTTGCCGTTGACGTAGACGTCGGTGTCCTTGGAGGCGGCGTCGAATTTCAGGAACAGGCGCTTGCCGGAAAAACCGCTGGTGCTCAGATCAATGTGGCGGCGATACCAGCCGGTGCCGCGGAAATAGTCGCGGGCTCCGTTGACTCCCGCGCCGTCGAGGTTGTTCCAGGTATGCGGCAGGGAGATCGACTGCCAGGCGGAATCGTCGAAGGCGGGGTTTTGCGCGCCCGGGACATCCTGCAGGATGAATTTCCAATTGGGATTCAGATCGACGACTTGCCGCAGTGCGTCGTCGGCATGGGCTAATGGGCCGCACAACAAAAGAAAGCCGAGAATGATGACCGTCCGGAAGAGATGCCTAAATTCCATCGTCTTGTGCTCCTTCGCGAATTGCGTTGCGGGGGTATTGTCGCAATCCTGGGCGGGTTGGCAAATCGTGGGGGGAGGCGTTGCAAAGCTGGGAAGATATTTCTTGGCGAAATGGAAAAATGGAGCGACGGGGAATCGAACCCCGATTTGCTGAATGCGATTCAGCCGTCATCCCGTTAGACCATCGCCCCGGGATCGTCCAGCCGGGATTTACGGGCGGACGTTGAATTGGAAGCGATCGTAACGGACTATGAGACGGCGTCAAGAGTCCGAAGGGGTTCGATCGTTCCTGGTTCCTGGGGCAACCGCTTGACGCACCCCCTCCGCTGCAAAATAATCATGCCAATGAGTTACACCCCAACAGCGGCCCCGCAGCGTGCTGGTCAGACCACCGGCGCTCCGGCGGTCGTGCGGCAATTCGTCAACTTTGCGTTTTACAAACTCGACCCGGCCTTTCGGCGGTTGAGCGAATTGGAGAAGGATCGCGCTCGCAGCGAATTTGTGGGGCTTTTCAGCAAGCTGCCGCAGGGGCTGATCTGCCTCACCTACAGTCTGGCGGGACTGCGGCCGGATTGTGATTTTCTGTTGTGGCGGATCGGCGCTTCGCCGGATGAATTCCAGGCGCAGACGGCGGCCATCAACCGGTCGGTTCTGGGCGGTTATCTGACGACGCCGCATTCGCTGGTCTCGATGACCAAGCGGAGCATGTACATCGACAAGGTCGATCCGTTCCATACCGCCGAGAGCCGCACGCATATCATTCCCGGCAAGCGGAAGTATCTGTTCATTTACCCGTTTGTGAAAACACGGCCGTGGTATCTGTTGCCGCTGGAGAAGCGCCAGGAAATCATGGACACGCACATCCGCATCGGCAACAAATACCCCAGCGTCAAACTCAATACCACCTACAGCTTCGGCCTGGACGATCAGGATTTCGTCGTGGCGTTTGAGACGGAAGAGCCGAAGGATTTCCTTGATCTGGTGATGGAATTGCGCGAAACCGAGAGCAGCCTATATACGCAGCGCGACACGCCGATATTTACGTGCGTGCAGATGCCGATGGAGAAAATCATGGGGCAGTTGTTTTAGGGGGCGGGGCGGGAAGAAGAACCCTCACCCTGGCCCTCTCCCTGAGTACATGGAGAGGGGATAAGCGGCAAAGGAGACCAGTTTGGACAAGGTAGATTGAGCGCTTATGGTGAGCCGCATCCGCTTGATCGCCGCAGGGATTGCGTTGATGTGCGGGTTCGACTGCATCGAGGCGCGCGGTCAATCAACCGTGCCGACGACTTCGCGGTCGGTAAGTTCTGCCATAACGGCCCAGGAAGCGGGTGTGCGGGGGCTGGTCTGTCACGATCCTTCGACGATCATCCGCTGCAAGGACGAGTACTGGATCTTCTACACGGGCACGGGCATTCGCTCGGCTTATTCCAAGGACCTCATCACATGGTTGCCTGGGCCGCGGATGGGGGCGCTGACGGCCGCGCCGTGGGTGGCGACGGCGGTGCCGAACAATCGCCGCAACAATTTCTGGGCGCCGGAGGTGACTAAGCTCGGCGACAACTACCTGCTCTACTACGCGGTTTCCAGCTTTGGTAGTCCTGTCTCGGCCATCGGGCTGGCCAGTAGTCCGACGCTGGACCCGGCCGACCCGGCGTATAAGTGGACGGATCAGGGAATCGTGGTGCAGTCGCAGCGGGCGGATAATTTCAATGCCATCGACCCGGCGATAGCTTCCGACGTGGAGGGCGGGCTGTGGATGTCGTTTGGATCGTTCTGGAGCGGAATAAAATTGGTGCAGCTTGATCCGGGGACGGGAAAGCGAATCGCTCCTGACTCGAAGATTTATTCGCTGGCGCATCACTCGTCCATCGAGGCGTCGTACATCTATCGCCACGGCAATTACTTTTACCTGATGGTCAACTGGGGGGCGTGCTGCCGGGGCGTGAACAGCACTTACAACATCCGCGTGGGGCGGAGCGAAAAAATCACCGGGCCGTATGTCGATAAGGAAGGCATCGACATGATGAACGACGGCGGCACATTGCTGCTGGGCAGCGAAGGCCAGTTCATCGGGCCGGGGCAGGCGGGAATCCTGGCGGAGAACGGCAAGGAGTGGATCAGCTTTCATTATGAGGCTGACACGCGCCGACGGAATACACTGGCGATCCGGCCGTTGAGCTGGGACAAGGATGGGTGGCCGGTGGTGGAGAGGATGCCGGAGGTGGCGGCGGGTATGCCGGCGGCGGGGAAGTGAGACTGGTTGGGGGAGGCAAGGCGGTGCGGCGGGGCAAATTGCTCCGGTCCTTTATGGGTATCGCGCTGAGCCCCCTGCTCGATCCTCCCCCGGCTACCGGGGGAGGAGGTCATGCGAGATTCATTTGCCACGCCGACGCGCGTCGTTCCGGTAACGACGACAGTTAACGGCGTCGCGGCTGATTTTGGCTATACGTTTGCGCGCCATTCAAAGACGGTGTTACGATTGGGGACGAAGTGAAATATGTCTGGAGAGTTGAAGCCCAAAGAACAAACCATCCTTTTCCGCGTTCGCTATAGCGAAGTGGACGCGATGGGGTATCTGCATCACAGCCGCTATCTGCAATATTTTGAGGTAGGGCGGGTCGAGTTGTTACGCGCGGCGGGGCACAGCTATGCGGATTTTGAGCGAGCCGGGGTTTTCTTCGTGGTCGTCAAGGCGGAAATGCAATTCAAAGCGCCGGCCCGGTACGACGACGAATTGCAATTGACCACCCGCATCGAGCGGCAGACATACGTGCGCATTGATCACGCCTATGAGTTGAAACGCCAGACGACGCTGATTGCCACGGCCAGGACGACCATCGCCTGCGTGGACCGAGATGGAAAGCTCCAGCAGATTCCCGCCGGACTGTGATTGTCTGGGGATTATCAGGGAAACCCCGGTACCCATCTCGCGGATGGCCCGATTATGAGAGGCCGTCGCGTCGGGTAATGTTCCGGGCGGACTTGGACGCAAAGAAGTGAGAAGCGTCCAAACAAAAGGATGTCTTCCGGAGGCTTTAATAGCGGGCTTCATCCCCTCTGATCCCGGCGCCGTGCGGCTTAATCGTTGCACGGCGCCGGGCGTCCGCTGGCGCGGACGAGATAGTAGAACGGTTGATCAGTAGAGCAGTAGAAGGAGGCGGAATTAAGCCGCGGGGGCGGCCATGGCGGCGTGGAGCATGGCGGCCAATTCATCGACATCGACCGGCTTTTGGAGGCATCCGGCAAAGCCGGCGCGAATGGCGGGGGAAACGATATTGAGGTCATAACCGGTTAGCAGAATTACTGGCGTGGCCGGGGCCGCGATTTTCAGGCGCTCCAGCAGGTCAATGGCATTTCCATCGGGCAGGGAATAGTCGGTGAGGACCACGTCAAAGGGGCGCCGCTTCGTCTGCTGTATTGCGTCGGTGACGGTGCGGCTGCGCAGGCCGCGATGGCCCAGCATGTCCAACACAACGATCATCATGGAGGCCACGTCTTCGTGGTCCTCCACGAGCAGCACGTCCAATGCGTTGCCATCGGGCATAGGTCTCTCCAACAGACGGCAACCTTAGCGTGATGGGCGGGGGCAAACAAATCAGGTTTTTCCTACCCCTCGGGGATGGATCGCAGTATGCCGTTATTGGCCGATTCACCAATTGAGATTTCGCTCGAACCGAGTCTCGACCAACAATCCGCCGTAGCGAATCTTGAAGGCCCGCTTGAGGCGGTCGGTGAAATAATTTCGCCAATCCCCTGAGACACCCTTGCGTTGATGCGCCGAGGGGTCTTCCTCTCCGCGCCGGCGTCCGCCGGACTGCTTTTCAAACCGGGCTTGCATGATGGCCTGTTTGATTGTCTCTTCCGGCGCGTCAAAGCCCAACTGATCCCGCAAAACGGGAATCAGTAAATCCATGTCCCGTTGCAGCAAATCGCTGTACCGGATCACGGGCTCATCGGCCTCAATCCAAGAGGCTTGGATTCGCGCACACTGCGTGAGCCACTCGTCCATCAGCAGCAGCATCCCTTCCTCGATGCCACGTTCGGACAAGCGGTTTCGGTAGCCGGCGATCTCCGGGCGATTTTCGGCGTGGCTGTAGCGCAAACTGAAATAGGCCGAAACGAGGGTATCGCGCAAATCGCGAATCACGGTGAGCCGGCGCACATCGCCGGGAAGTCGCACCCTCTCGTATTCATTCCTCGTGACGTACAACGTGGGATAAACACTGCCGGCTACCACGGGCCGGACGAGAAACTGGCTGTTATCCGCGCGAGGTTCGATGACTCTGCCGGGAGCGAGCGAATCGAGGATTTTGCGTATCCACTGCGACCCAGCCTTCCAGTGCGTGACGTGGACGACGGTCGGCAAGCGTGTGTCGGGTTCGCCGAAACGATCGCCGCCGCTGTTTGGTCGGAATTCGCGCTCGCGCACGCCGATCACGGCGACGGCCATCTGCGCCGGCAGGTCGGCGACGCCGTAATGGCGTAGTTGCCCGTGCTGATCCAAATCGACGGAAAACTGGCTCACCTTAGCGCTGGCATGCACCCTGACGTGGGGATGAAATTGAATATGGGGGATTTCGCGCCGCTGATAGGCAGCGTAAAGCCCCGCTTCGACGGAGTAGAGCCCAACTGTAAATGCGTATTCTCCCGGTCTTAAATCCAACGTGACGGTTTGCCGGCACTTTATACGCTGGCCGGGGGCGACGGCATCGGTAATGCCCATCCCTCTCTGCAGAGCGTCGCGGCAATAAACCACGCAGTCTGATGCGTCGCGCACCGCGAGGGACGGCACCATTACGCGACCTTTTGCGGCTTTCAATATCTCAAATTCGAAGTCGAAGATGGCGTTTTCGCCCTGGCAAAAGGAGCGGGAATCCTCGCCCGCCGGGTTGGACAGGCGAACTCCCACTAAAATTGCCACGCCATCGGAAGACTGAGCGACGTCGCTTGCCGGTGCGGCTAATTCCACGTTCGGACCGTCTAACTTGGATATTTCGTCAGGCACAAATATTTCCCAACTTTCCGCCCCAGTATTGACCGATTTCCAAACCCTTCGACGATCTGCAAGTTTATAGTTCGTTGCCCGAGGGTAAGGTTATACGCCAATTGAACGTCTCGCAACCGAGTTTATTTCTTCCGATTTTCCTGATGCTGCAACAGCGTCTATTCACAATCGAG
>JBEKYH010000201.1:0-8547 GCA_049511115.1 Tepidisphaeraceae bacterium
GCAAATCGGGCGAACCAGCGGTTCCGTCGCCCCAGTTGATGACCCACGAGTTGATCGTGCCCGGCGCCGGATCGTTGGCGGGATATACCGCGGAAAGATTCAAATCATAACTCAGGCCCACGTCCGCGGCAGCGCCGCCGGAGATGGAAACGCTGGGCGCGGGGGCGGCCTGGACCGCCAGCGCGCTGGAGGCCGAGGTGATGGTATCGAAGTAGATGTTTGAGCCGTCGGTGTCGGCGGCCTGATAGGCGCCGCCGGTAAGTTGCATGAGGCTGCCGGTTGCGCCAAGCGTAAGGCCCGTGGAGAGAACGCCGCCGGCGCCGAACATCGTGTCGAGCGTGCCGTCGGCGTTGTAACGGGCCATGGTCTGGAAACCCTGGCCGACGACGAGAATCTGGCCATTCGCGAGGTTCATGATCCGCGCCACGCTGCCTTGCAGGGCCGTAGGGAGAAGGACCTGGCCGCCGTTTCCGAAGATCGGATCGAGTGCGCCGCTGGGGAGGTAGCGGCTGAGGAACTGGCGGCCGACAAGCAGGTCACCGCTGACGCTGACGGCCTCGGCGCCGCTGTTGGTTCCGGTGTCGTTGGCGACCTGTGTCGCGGAGAGTTCCGTGCCGGTGGAACTGTAATGAGCGACGTAGAAATTCGTGCCATCGCTGCCCACGAGCCAGGAAGAGCCGTCTCCGCCTGTGGCGTCGTCGATGGCGCCCTGGTCGTAGGCCCAGGCCGCATCCTGGCCGCTGACGGCGGCCGTAGCGCCGCTGTTCAGGTTGTTCATCCAGTAGACGTTGTTTCCGCTCTTGTCCTCCCCGAGCAGGATGACCTGGTGGTTCTGGAAATCCAGGCTCACGGCCTGCGCCGGATGCGCGGCGGCGGAAGAGGTCACCATCGACCGCGTGCGCGCCAGGCGGCCGGCAGGGCTGTACTGGGCGATGTCCCAGGCCTTCTTGCCGGCCCCGCCGATGGCGATCTGCCCGTCGCCGTTGACGTCCACCATGCTGAAGGTCAGGGCGCGTCCTGCCGCGCCGGAGATGGCCGGAAGCGCCGCGACGCCACCGCTGCCAAATGTCGTGTCCAGGGTTCCGTCGGGGTTAAAGCGATCGAGCCCGCCGGTCGTCAGGACGAGCATCTGGCCGTTGGGCTCGACGGACACAGATTCGACTGTCACGGCCTGGCCGTTGATTTCGGTAAGCTCGGCCCCGGTGATTTCCATGACGCCGTCGGTCTGGGCGGCGGGAACAACGCCCAGGGAAGTGGTGGAAAGAACCTTGCCGTTTTTCTTGTACGCGGTCGCGATGATGGTTTCGCTGGCGCCTTGAAGGTAGGTGTGAGAGGCCGTGCTCGCAGTGCCCGCAAAAGTCTGCACGTCGGCCTGGCCGTTTGAACCATCGCCCCAGTCAATGGTCCAATGATCGACGGCCTTGCCGTTGGCGGCGAGATTCAGGTTGTAGGCCACGCCCGCTTCGGCGGATGGCGCGCCGGAAACGAAAGGTGCGCCGCTGTAAAGCAGGCGGTCTTCCAGCGGTTCGATGCGGACGCGCTGAGTGCGCCGCCGGTTTTGCCAGGATGGCGTTTGTGTTGTGCGCGGGTTAGCGGCCGATAACGCATCGCCGACCGCTTGTGTTGTAGACCATGCCGCCCTCCAGAGCGCGCATGTATCGTGTGATTTGGCCATAAGTCTCCCGACTCCTTACCCAACTTCACATATATCGGCCCCCGCGGGCCAACAAAAAATGACGGAAGCTGTGCCGACAGACATGCACTAATCGAGCAAAAAACCGCTGATTCCACCGCACAAAACTAAGTTTTCGGAAGAGAAACCAAGCCGTTGAGAAGAATACGCCGGTTCCGTTAAGACTGCCTCCGACTTCAACGCGCCAACAACGTGCAACGGCCTAAACCATCCACCTCATACAAGACACAAAATCCGCACCGCTTTCCATTAGGAGAAGCTACTAAGTGGACGTAGTTGAAATTTCCGATGGGAGTTTCGACGAGCCTTGCATTTTCTACCAGCGGCCTCGCACCAACACGCACTACCAAAATACTACCACGCACTAACCAGCAAGAGTCCGCCAATCGGCGGGTGTCAACCCGCTTATCGGCCTTCGCCCGCGCCCGGGCGTTGTTCACGCAAATCGCTTCACGATCACCGTATCGTTCTGCCCACCGAATCCAAAACTATTGCTCATGGCCACGTCCACTTTCGCCGCACGCGCCTGATTCGGCACGTAATCCAGATCACACTCCGGATCGCGCGAATGCAGGTTCATGGTCGGCGGCAACATGTGGTCACGAATCGCCAGCACGCAACAGATCAGTTCCACCGCGCCGGCCGCCGCGATCAGGTGGCCCATCATGCTCTTGATGCTGCTCACCGGGCATTTGGCGGCGCGCTCGCCGAAAACGGTTTTGATCGCGCCCGTCTCGTTGCCGTCATTCTCTTTTGTACCCGTTCCGTGGGCGTTGATGTAATCAATGTCGGCCGGCGTCAACCGGGCGTCGGCAAGGGCTTCACGCATCGCCACGACAGCGCCGCGTCCGGTAGGGTCCTGATCTGTGATACGAAATGCGTCAGCCGTACTGCCGTATCCCGCCAACTCCGCCAGGATCGGTGCGCCACGAGCCTGTGCATGCTCCAGCGTCTCCAGCACTAACATACCAGCCCCCTCGCCTAAAACAAACCCCCCGCGCTGCGCGTCAAAAGGACGGCTGGCGCGAGGCGGGTCGTTGTTGGCTGTCGAGAGGGCGGTCAGGCGGTTAAAGCCAGTGACGCCAAATGGATGGATCATGCTGTGCGCCCCGCCGCCGATCATCACATCGGCGTCGCCGCGACGTAGAATTTCAGTGGCCTCGCCGATCGCCTGCGTGCTGGCGGCACAGGCGGTCAGGCAATTCATGGCCGGGCCGCGCGCTCCGGTAAAGAGCGCCAGATGCGACAGGGGCATGTTGGGTTCCTGCTCCAGCTCGCGCGTGACGTTCATGCGCTCAAACGCGACCTGGGCCCATTTGACGGTGTCGAGTGAACTAGTTTCCGGCCGCCAGGCGGAGAGGGCGGCGGTGGTGTAGGCGTCGAAATCGAGAGAGCCTTCGCCGCTGCCGAGGTAGATTCCGACGCGATCGAGATCGAGCGAGGCGCCGTCGAGTTTCGCGGCTTTCCAGGCTTGGGCGCAGGCGCCCAGGGCGAATTGCGTGTTGCGCCCGGCTTGCGCGTGCGGCGCGACATCGGCCACAAAATCAGCCATGTCGTAATTTTTCACTTCGGCGCTGATGCGCGTGGGGAAAGTAGAGGCGTTGAAGAGCGACGTGATGGAGATTCCGGACTCGCCGGCCAACAGCCGCTTCCAGACGGCGTCGATGGAATGCCCCATCGGCGTGATCCAGCCCATGCCCGTGATGACGACTCGTTTGGACATTAATTCCTCAGACTGCTCTAAACACCAGCGCCGCGTTCTGGCCGCCGAGACTGTAGACGCTGGTCACGGCGACGCCAATCCTTGCATCGCGCGCTTCAGGTGACACATTGAGCTTTACGCCGTCGATCTTTCGCGTGTTCACGGCTGGAGGAATCTTGCCGTCGCGGACGGCCAGCACGGTGGCGGCGGCTTCGACTCCGGCGCCGGCGGCAAGGCTGCCGATTTGCGCCTTGATGGGCGACATCGCCACGGTTTCCAGCCGGCTATCGTAGGCGTGCGACAGGCCCATCAGCTCGGCGCGATCGTGGGAGGGAATTCCCAGGCCGTTGGGAATGTGCAAATCGACCTGCTCGGGCGACACGCCGGCTTCCTTCATGGCATTGGCGATGGCTTTTGCGTAGCTGTGGCCGTTGGGGTCGGGCGCGGTGACGGAGAAACTATCCTGCGAGGCGGCGAAGCCGGCCAGTTCGGCGTAGATTTTTGCGCCGCGATTCCTGGCGTGCTCAAATTCTTCCAGGATGAGCAGGCCGCCGCCTTCGCCAAGGGCGGTGCCGTCGGCCTCGGCGTCGAAGGGGCGCACCGCCTCGGCGGGAGAATCATTGTGAGATTCAGTGAGTCGCTTGAGCATGGTCTGCCGCATCAAACCCATCGGCTGCACCTTGCTCTCAGCGCCGCCGCAGATGGCCAAGTCGGCCTTGCCGCGCTGGATGGTGCGGAAGGCTTCGCCGATGGCGAGGTGGCTGCTGGCGTCGGCGCAGGTGATGGTGTTGCTCGGTCCCTTAAGCTCATGAATGATGGTAACGTGGCAGGCCAGCATGTTGGGGAGATATTTCAAAAGCCACAGGGGCGTAAGCTGTTCCATGCCTTCGCGGCCCCAGCGGGCCAGGTCGATTTGGTTCCCTTCGCCGCGGCCAGCGTGCATGGCCAGTGTAAGCTCGTTGAGTTCAGCATTGATTAGCCCCGCGCCAATATTGCAACCAAAGCGAGTGCCATCGATGTTGGGCGTATCCGTGTAGGCGCGCGATTTGAGGCCGGAATCCTTGAAGGCGTCATCGGCGGCGACCACCGCCAGTTCGATGTCGCGGGCCATCACCTTGGCCCCCTTGCGGTAGCTCTTGGGAACGTAATCGCCGATCTTGAAGGCGGGGACTTCGCCGGCGATCTGGCAGGGAAATCCGCTGGGATCAAAACCGGCGATGCGATGAATGCCGATCTTGCCGGCCAGGAGGTTGGCCCAGAACGTGGCAGAGCCGATCCCGATGGGGGAGATGACGCCGACGCCGGTGACAACGACTCTGCGCATACTTTGGACCATTCGCAAATCCCGCTCTTAAATCTCAATCGGCGCGTTCAGCCGGTAAGTGGCGAGCAATTCGGTGAACTGCTCGGTGAACACAAAATTATGTTCGGGAAACGCCGCGCCGGCCAGGTTCTTGTCAATGTGGCTGAACATCATTTCGATTTCCGCCACCAGTGGCGAAGCCGCCTCCGTGCCGGATCTTACCTCGCCGGTGATGGACGCGCCGTGCTCGTTGAGGCTCTGCACCTTGGCATGAAACGCGAGCGTATCGCCGGGGCGTGTGAGGCGATGGAAGCTGGCCTTGCCGATCTTGGCGAGGATGACCTTCTCCGAAAAATTCCGCGCCTCGCCGACGAGGATGCCGGCGGTCTGGGCCATGCCTTCGATGATGAGGCTATGGGGAACCAGGGGAAAATCGGGATAGAGATCGTGCAGGTGCTCCTCGGCCAATGTGACGTTCTTCACGGCCGTCGCGGAATCGCCCGAGGCGAACTGCGTGAATTTATCGATCCAGATCCAGCGCATATCTTGCGGCTTTCGTCGGTCGTAATTCGCTCGGCGATTTACGACAATTTGGATTGCACGTAGCGCACCATCGTGTCCACGTTCAGCAGGCGCTTGGCCTGCTCGACGGTGGGGTTGGCTTCCACGTCCGTGAAATCCGCGAACGGCATGCGCTTCTTCAATTCGGCCAGCCCGTCGGCGGTGAGCTTGCCGTTCTGGACGAAGCGATCGTCCTGCATGAGTTCCGGGAGATTTTCGGGGAAGAGTTCGCCGCGGGGGATTTTGATGGAGAAGGCCTTTTCCAGGCGGAAGACGATATCGAGGGCGTCGATGCTCTCCATGCCAAGATCGTCGATCAGGGCCGCCTTGGGTGTGACCTCCTCGGGATCAACGCCCAGGGCGTCCTCAAGAACCTGTTGCACCTTGGCGTAAATTTGCTCGCTCGACATCGACATGGCCAATCCTTTTTGTTTCTAAAAGTCGTTCCTGAAAACTCATCCAATAGTAACCGGCAAAGCCTGCGGAGCGATGATCGCCCAGCGGGCGCGGTGGCGTTCGATCAGCCGCTTGTCCACGGTCGTCAAGTCCGGCTGCGTATCGGCCAGATTAAAATAGGCCAATTCGAGCCGCGCCGAAACGGCTTGGTTGGGGCCGACGGTTCCAACCGCTTTAAATGTGGCGCCGCGCTCGGTGACGGCCGTCAGATCGACCTCCACGCGGAGGGCGTTTCCCGGGGCGACGAATGTGCCGTATTTCACGTTCCTGGCTTCCTTTAGCACGCAAATGGAGCAGGCGAAATCGCTCCGCAAATGCAGCACCCACGAGGCGGCCTGGGTGAGCGCCTCCAGCATCAGCACGCCGGGCAAAACCGGGAAGGTCGGAAAGTGATCGCCCAGGTACTCCTCGGCCAGGCTCACCTGCTTCACGCCAACCAGTTTGTGGGAGGAGGCTGATTCGACTTTGTCAATTAAATGAAACTTCACGGGTTGTTTGGTTATGGGTCGTTTAATAGCTTGCGTGTATACGCGGTAATTCCATTTCCCAGGCACTATCTTAGGCCGGGAAAGGTTGTAGCCACGGGAGGAGGGGGATGCAAGCCGTGGGAACGGAGGACTGAGGGCCGAGGACTGAGGACTGAGAGACGGAAAGAGCGGTGGAGTGCGCGCGGCTCGGCCACGACCAGCCGCAGCCGGTCCCCGAGAATTATCGCCGAGTGGGATTATGAAACCTATCAGCCGGGAACCACGCGCTGCCGCAGACGGCGAAGAAACGGCAGGCGTCGGAGTCCTGGCATAGTCACGCTCAGCAGGTTCGAGCCGCTGACGTGAGCTTATGGGTGTTAACCCATGACCCGTAGTCGGGAGCACTTCCGAGGGAGAAAAGGAAGAAGACTCACCACCCGGTCGCAGTAGCGACCTAGAGGACACAGAGGACACGGAGGAAGATGTAAATAGATTTCTTTCTTACCTCTGTGTCCTCTGTGTCCTCTGTGGTGAGGAATTCTTTGCTTTTCTCTTCGAACCGGCGTAAGACGGCAATGCAGACGCCGTATGCAGCCGAGGCATTCTCGGATGCAGGGAAATCGGAAGGTCCTCATTCTGCTGGCTGTCATCCTGAACTCATGTGCCCAGATGAGCGATTCTCCCTTCGACGCTGCTCAGGGCAGGCCTGCCCTGCGAATCGATCGGTTCGCGGGCTTTGTTGGGGAGAATCGTTCAGGACGAAGCAGAATCGGCGCAAAACGCTCAGGAAGCTCATTGCCGTGATCGGCGGTCAGAGCCTGGCGTATGGGTTGGAACTACACCTTCGTGGCAATTCTAAGTTTTAGGGCGAATTGCCATATTGTTTTTTGACGAGGGTGGGGTGCTTCATTGGCGGACTAAAAGCACCAGCTTGCGGACGCCGGCCCGATTCTTTTCGCTTCCTGGATGGAAGCGAAGAGGCTGGGGACTTTCAGCGGCAGGAGTAATACTCCCCTGCTATTACCATGCGTGGAGAATTCCATCGCCATCTAGGCAATATCCAGCAAGCCGTCGGCGGCGGCGGGACTTACGGCGGATTCGGCACGCAAAAAGACCGCAATCGTAGCGTTCCGAGAGGGGGCGAGGAGGCAGTTTCGAGTGCCCGGCCGCCTTATTGAGGCCTGGCGGCGGAAAGATTTGTTATGGATTCAATAAAACGCTCGGATCGACTGGTTAGTGGCCTAATGATGTATGTGCGAATTGGTTGTGCCAATGGGCTGGAAAAGTAATACAATGAGGCCGTTGGGATAGACTTGCGAGATGGAGGAGATCAAATGAGGCGCATCCGAGGAAGCGTTAGCGGCCCACGCCGTCGCTCACTTTACGCCGCAGTCGCCGCGATAGCATTTTGTGCGGCAATCGTTTGCAGCGCCTCGGGCCAAATACTCGATTGGAACACCGGCCAAGTGATTCCCGGCACACAGGGAATTACCGCGGGACCAGGTGTTGATCTGAGTGGCTGGAACACGCCGGGGCACCAACTTGAGTATGCGTTCCTGGATGACACGAATCTTACCGACGCCTCGTTTGCAGGTTCGGATCTCGCCAATGCCGAAATCTATACCTCGAATTTGACCAGCGCCGACTTAACCAATGCCAACCTCACCAGCGCCGGGTTTACAGGTTCGACCCTGACAGGGGCCAACTTCAGCGGTTCAGTCATTCAAGGTGTGGATTTCTACCAGACTGTGGGGCTTACCGCCGACCAGGTTTACAGCACTGCGAGCTATACGACAGGCAATCTAACCAGCGTTAATTTCGAGAGGGTTGATTTAGACGGCTGGAATTTCGCCAATCAAAACCTTTCCAACGCCGGGCTTGCAACTGGGTCGCTGACTGGCACCAATTTCGCCGGCGCAACAGTAGCCGGGGCAACGTTCATCAGTCTCACTTCCGGTCAACTTTACAGCACGGCCAGCTATGCCATTGGCAATCTGACGGGTATTCAGCTTATTGGAGACAACCTGACCGGTTGGAATTTGGCGAACCAGAATCTCACGGATGCCTTGCTGAGCGGTACACTTACTAACGCCAATCTCTCCGGCGCAACCGTTTTGGGGGCAACATTCAATACTACCCTTACCGCCAGCCAACTCTACAGCACGGCTAGTTACGCCAGTGGCAATCTGACGGGGATCTCGTTTAAGGATAACTTAACTGGGTGGAATCTCAGCAATCAAAATCTGACCAACGCGAACTTTCAGAGCCTCGCACTCACCAACGCCAACTTATCGGGAGCAGTTATTGACGGGGCGAATTTCTCCTCCACCACTTCCGTCGGATTCACGGCTGCCCAGCTCTACAG
>JBEKYH010000202.1:0-12823 GCA_049511115.1 Tepidisphaeraceae bacterium
GTCTCCGCCGGCGAAGACAAGACCGCGCGGCTCTGGCAGGTATCCAGCGGCTCGCAGGCCGCCGCGCCGTTGCAGCATTCGGGCGCGGTGCTGTGCGCCATCTTCAGCCCGGACGGTCAAAGCGTCGCCACCGCCGGCGCCGATGGCACGCTGCGGCAATGGGATTCCGCCACGGGCCGCCCACTTTCGCCGCCGCTTCGGCACGGTGACACCGTTCCCGCCATAACCTTCAGCCCCGACGGCCTGCGGCTCCTCACCGCCTCCTGGGACGGCGCCGCGCGCCTGTGGAATCGGAGCACCCTCCATGCCTATCCGCCGGCCCTGCGGCACGATGATTCTGTGGAAAATGCGGCGTTCAGCCCCGATGGAAAATCAGTCGCCACGGCAAGCTGGGACAAGACAGCTCGCGTCTGGGCCACGCCAACCGGCCAGGCCATCACGCCTCCGCTCCAGTACGCCGATCAGGTTCAATTCACCGCCTTCAGCCCCGACAATCGTCTCGTCGTGGCCACCAGCTACTCCTGCCCCGCTCAATTGTGGGACGCCAAAACCGGCCGGGCCCTTCCCATCCGCCTCGATCAGAATCTCGTCCGCTGCGCCGCGTTCAGCCCCGACGGGAAACGCATCGTCACGGCCGGCAACGATAAATCCGCCCGGCTCTGGGACGCGGCCACGGGCCAGTCGCTCGCGCCGCCCCTGCGCCATGACGGCTCCATCGTCGCAGTTGCCTTCAGTCCCGATGGCAAATCGCTTGTCACCGCCAGCTCCGATAACACGGCGCGCCTGTGGGACACCGCGACCGGCCAACCGATCGCGCCGCCGCTGCAACACGCATTCTTCGTGGTCAGCGCCTCATTCAGCCCCGACGGACAATCGGTGGTGACGGCCAGCCAGGACAAGACGGCGATGATCTGGAGCGCCGCCACCGGCCGCGCCTTATGCCCCCCTTTGCAGCACGACGACGCTCTCACACAAGCCGTTTTCAGCCCCGACGGGCGCTTTGTTGTGACCGCCAGCCAGGATCAGACCGCCCGCCTGTGGGACGCCTCGACCGGCAAACCCGCCGGCCCCGCCATGCAGCACGACGACCCCGTCCTGGATGTCAGGTTCAGCCCCGATGGCACGATTATCGCGACCGCGTGTGAGGACGCCACGGCGCGGCTCTGGGACGCCCGTACTGGCCAATCGCTGGCCCCGCCGCTGGAACACGCTCTTTCCGTGCGGCATCTGGCGTTTGGTCCCGATGGCAAGTGGCTTCTCACCGCCAGTTGGGACAAAACCGCCAAAGTATGGGACGTTTCGCCCATTGGATGGACGCCGCGGGAGGTGGAGATGTATGCGCACATCGAGTCTTCGTCCAGGCTCGATGCCAATGGAGATCTGCAGCCCATGGCGAGCAATGAACTGGCCGATCTCCTTAAATCATTCAAAGCCGCGCGGGGAGAGGTGTACCAGCCTCACGCGAGCAAAGCCTAATGAGCCGCCGGCAATTGCCACGACTCATCAAACACGCCTCCGTCGGCAACCTCAGTCGCGATCGGGGCTCCCTGGGTTGAGCCGCTCTGGATTGATCCGCTGGGGGGCGCGGTCAGCGTTAAAACCGCATAGTCGCCATACCCGCCGCCGGAATTGAAATTCCCCGACACCAGCCCCGTGTTGATGACGACATATCGCCTGGGATTGAGTGGATTGGGATAAATCAGCACTGGAATATGATCAGAAGCCGTGTAGGTCTTATCGCCGACCACGATCGCGTCCCGGGTCCATTTGATGGGAAGCTGATCCGCGATCTTCGCGATGATGGAGTTGCTGGCGGGATCGCCAAAAAGAATAAGATTGTCATTTGCTATCTCATCCGCCGTCACCGCGCTATCCGGCGTGGTGCGCGTGTCGCCGAGATAGTCACGCGTGAAACTCTTTGAGAACCGTTCCATCTCCTGGGCCGCCCGCTGGTCGGCCGCGGCGCTATATCCTTGCCCCGACGGCGCGACAGCGATGAACGCGTCCATGAACGCGTCGTTCACCGGTCCCTGCAATCCATGCTGTTTACGCAACCCCGTCGGCGGCGCGCTGGCAACCTGCCAGTGGCCGCCGCTTTGATCCAGCAGAATCGTCGCCGCCGGCGTGACCGTCAGCGCGTCGCCGTCAATGTTAATCGCCGTCGCCGCGTTCATATCGGAAAGCGCAAGCCATGAAACATTGCTGGTCTTGATCGTATACGTTGATTTGGCGGAATCACGCTGCGCATCCACGCTGGCCCGGTCGAAATGGTGGACCATTCCTTCCACGCTGATCCAGAAGTCGCCGTTGTACCGAGTGGTATAGGTGATGAACCGGATATGGTCCGGCACCACGCGGCCGCGCTTGAAATTCGCGGCGTCAAAATCATCCACGAGCTTTTTGGTCGCGCCCGTCGCGTGCGAATGGCCCTGCCCGGGATTGGCCAGGAAGAGGGCGTTGATGTCCTGCCCCTTGCCGACGTAGGTGCTGATTTGATTAACCGTAAAACCTTCACTGACCAACTGCTTGCGGATGTTGGTCGACGAAAGAAGCTGCGCGTCGTTCGCCCCCGCATATGCCACCAGCGGCACGTTGAACACATTCAGGGCATGATCGATCATGATGCCGTAGGTGGATTGCGCGGCCTTTTGCACGGGCGTCAAGCCGTCGAAATTCAGCCGATTTCCGATGACTCCCGCGTCCACCTCCAGCCCGCAGAACATGTCCGGATGATGCAGGCCGATCTGCCACGATCCGGCGCCGCCGAGAGAAAACCCCGCCAGCAGGATGCGGTCGGGATCAATGTTGTATCGCTTGCGCACCGACGCAATCGCCTCGTAAATGTCGGTTTCGCCCGCCCAGCGGTATGAGTTATTGGCCCGCCCGTAGGCGTTGACGTGAATGTAATTCTCACCTCCGCCGCCCCCGCCGGGCCGATCATTCCCGCCCGCGTGGCCCATCCCCATGTCCGGATCATATTGCGTTCGCCCATGCAGATAGACGTACAGCGGCATCGGCTTGGACCCGTCGTAAGAAGCGGGAATGCTCAGGTCGTAAGGCTGCGGCGTCCCGTCCACGGCCGACCGGAAGGCGCGTTTCACCTGCCCGGTGATCTTCGGCCACTGGGCTGTGCCGTCCTTGATCTGTCCGGCGCGGCGCATTCCGTCGTCCAGCATCGTCATGCAGCGCCGCACGTACGATTGATCGATGAAACTGCCGGGAACGATGAGAATATTGTGAACGATCCACGCGCACGCCTCGGCATCCACCACCAGGTCATCATCCGCGTTGGACGCCTTCAGAGCCGCGATCGCCGTATTGAGCTGGTCCAGCCGGGCCTTGATGGAGGCAATTTCTTCGGGAGTGGGGTTGTAGGCTTGCGTCGGAGCGCGCGGGGCCGCCATCGGTCCTCCACGCGGCGTCGGCGCGCTCAGTTGCGTTGTTTGTGACCACGCCGCCGATGTCACGCTGGCGACAAGCAAGGACGCCGCCGCAAATTGGCTCAATCTCATGTGCGCACCCCAGCTATTGGCGCCGATACTGACTCAACGGCCCGATATGAAGGACATACTGCCGGCAAGCCGGACTTGTTTAGGTCAGCGACAGTTTGCCCGTGCTGTCGCCAAGCGAGGCCCGCGGCGCGCCGGCATGTTCGAGCATCGACAACCACAGGTTGTTGATGGGCGTATTGTCCGCGACCTGAATGTGCCGCCCGGTCCGCACCGTGCCGCCACCCTTGCCGAACAACAGCAACGGCAGGTTGTCATGGTTGTGCCTCTGGCCGTCGCTGTTCCCGCTGCCGTAGGCAATGAGCGAGTTGTCCAGAATTGATCCGTTGCCTTCCTTGATGTTGTCAAGCTTTTGCATCAGATAGGCGACGTGCTTCATATGATAAAGGTTGATCTTTGCCAGCAGCGCGATCTTGGCGGGATCACCCATGTGGTGCGACGTTCCATGATGCGGCACCGGCGCGTCCGCCCAGGGATAAACCTGATTCGACTCCTCGTCGGCGAATGGAAGCGTCAGCACCCGGGTCAGGTCCGTCTGGAAGGCCAGGATCATCATGTCGATCATCAGCGGAAGGTGCGTGTCGTAATAGCTGCTCGACGTGGAAACGCCGACCTTCTTGGTCGCGGCATGGAGGTCAAACGCCTCGGGGCGCTTGGCGTCGGGCGGCGGCTTCACTTCCGGCTCGGTGGCGGCCTTGGTCAGGCGGACTTCGATCTCGCGGACGGAAGTAAGATACTCATCGATTTTTCGCCGATCAGTTGAACTGACTTTCCCTTGAAGCGTCTTTGCGTCGGACATTGCAAAATCCAGAACGCTCTTTTTCCTTTCCTGGCGGCGGGCTTTGGCTTCGGCGGATTCGTTCGGGTCGCCATTGGAGAACATGCGGTCAAACACCGATTGCGGAAGGCAGTCCTTCACCATCGGCGTCGTGTCGTTTCGCCAGGAAAGATTATGCAGGTAGGCGCAACTATATCCGCTGTCGCAACGGCCGGCTTGGGTCCCTTCCTCGATTCCCAGTTCCAGGGATGGGAAGCGAGTCATCACGCCGATCTTGTCGGCGGCCGCTTGGTCGGCGGATATTCCCAGATGAATATTGGCCCCTTCGCTCTTGCGCGGCTGCACGCCCGTCAGGTAGGCGCACATGGCCCGGGCGTGATCACCCGGGCCGTCGCCGTTGGGATTGGCCTTTGTGCACGCCAATCCGCTGATGACCATGAATTTATCCTTGATCGCCGCCAGTGGCTGAAGCGTGGGAGTCAGTTCGTACGCCGCGCCGGTTGTCGCCGGCTTCCAGCTCGACATATCCACCCCGTTGGGCACATACAGCCAGGCCAGCCGCTTGGGTCCGGGAGCCACTGGGGCGACGGTCGCACCGAAGCCTGACTTGGGCAACATCGCTTCCAATGCCGGAAGCGCAATGGCCGTACCAATACCCCTTAACACCGTTCGACGGGAAATCGGATTCATTCTTCACCTCTTTGGGCGCCACGTTTTTGGAACGCATCACTCTCCACAATCTGATTCACCAGAGCGGAGAACTTATAACCTTTCGCGGCAAGTCCGGCGGTAATCTTATTTTCCAGGGGCCTGTCATACACTTCGGTGCCTCGGCCCAGGGCGTAGGTCAGCATCCGGTCCGTCAGGCACCGGCAGAACTCATCTTTCCGATCCATCAGGATTTCCTTCAGACCGGGGGCGCCGTTGAAGCTTGATCCGTCCGGAAGCGTGCCCGAAGCGTCGATCACCACATTATTGATATCGCGGTCGCGCCATGCGCCGATGGCGTCATAATTCTCAAGGCCAAAGCCGATTGGGTCCATCTGGGCATGGCAGGTCACGCAGTTCGGATTAGTCCGATGCTGTTCCATTCTCTGCCGCATCGTCCCGGACATCTCGGCCTGCGCGGTTTCGGCGAGTTTGGGCACATCCGGCGGCGGCGGCGGCGGGGCCGCGTCGAGCAAGTTCTCCAGAACCCACTTGCCGCGGATGACCGGCGACGTCCGGTTGGGATACGACGTCAGTGTCAGGATGCTTGCCTGGGTGAGCAACCCACCACGCTGATTGCCGGTCAGTTGCACCCGGCGGAAATAATCGCCGGTGATATCGGTTCGACCGTAATGCTTGGCCAGCCGCTCGTTCATGAACGTGTAATCGGAATCAATGAATTCCAGCACGCTTCGGTCTTGCGTCATGATGTTGGAGAAGTAGAGCTGCGTCTCCTTGATCATCGCCGCCCGCAGGTCTTCATCGAAGTTGGGATAGCGGATGGGGTCGGGGTTGACATTATCCATCTGCCGCAGTTGCAGCCACTGCCCCGCGAAATTCTGCACCATTGCAAAACTCTTGGGGTCCGCCATCATCCGCCGCACTTCGCTCTCCAGATTAGCGCGGAGTTTCCCTTGGGCGGCGAGGTTAAACAGCTCATCATCAGGCATCGAACTCCACAGGAAATACGACAGACGCGACGCCAATTCGTACTCATCCAGTGTTCGCACGCTGTCAGCATCACCTGTCGCCGGGTCCTTTTCGTACCGGTATAGAAAATAGGGCGAGACCAACACAGCCTGGAGCGTGGTGTCAATGCTCGAATCGAACGTATCGCCCGCCGCATCCTGCTTCGACCAGAGCCCCATCAACTGCGTAACTTCATCATCGCTCACCGGGCGGCGAAACGCCTTGGACGCAAAGTTGCGGATGATCTTCTCCGCCGCCTCCGCCTTGGTTACGGTAGCCGATGGATAAGCGACCATCACACGCCGGTAGCTCTCAGGCATGCGGTCGGGGGTAATGTCAACCGGCCCCTCGACTTCGACGAACACAACCCCCAGCGTCGCCTTGCCCGTCAAGGAACCACCGCCGCCGCGCCCGCCGCGAGCGCCAGCGCGCCCGCCTGCGCGGCCACCTGCGCGGCCACCCGCGCGGCCTCGGCCGGCTCCTCGCCCGCGTGCCGTCGGGTTCGTCGTCGGCAGCGTGGAAGGACGAACCAACGGACCCGCGCCCACCGCATTTACACCCGGCGGATTCGCAGGCTGCCCCGCGAAGGCGACAGCGCCAGGCGCGATATCACCCGTATTGGGTGTTCCAGCCGCCGCCGCCTCTGGGGCCGGCGCGGGCCGAGGGGGCCGCGCCGCGGCTATCGCCGGATCATCGTCCGCATTGTCCACCAACGTCACCACAGCCGGCTTCGCCGAGGGCTGGGTTGCCGCTTTGGCAAGTGCGGCGTCATATTCCTGCTTTGTCCCGCCGTTCAGGAATGCCAGCGTTACCCGATGCTTGCCCGCTGGAATAAGCAGATTCTCCGTGCCGTAGACTTCCGTGTTGTTGATGTCCGAGGTGATTGCGACCGGCCGCCCCACGTTCTTTCCATCGATCTCAAACTGCACCATCGGTCGTTGTGCCCCGTACGCCCTCAAATGCAACGCATAGTGCCCGTCGGCGGGAAAGTCATAGTCGGCGTAGATCTCGCCGCTGTATTGAAATACCCGGCCGTTGGGCATGGTCCGGCCAAAAGGCCCGCCGCCTCCGGTGGTAGCCTTGGGATCGGACTTGGGGATCGTCCCCTCCATCGTCGCCGCTTCCCATTGCATGACGGGCGCGGGAACGACCGGGTCGGCAAAGATGGCTTTGTCCATGATCAGCCCGGCCGCATTGACGTACTTCTCCATCAACATCGGTGCGATGGACAGCACATCCCCGTTGTTGTCAAAGCCATAACCCCCATCGTCCACTGGAAATGCGTCGGCCGGCGTAATATCCAGCGCCAGCAGGTCGCGAATCGTATTATTGTATTCCGCGCGGTTCAGGCGATGGATCGTCACCCGTCCCGGGTAGGGATGAGCCGGATCGTAATGGTAAAGCTCGCGCTCGATCCAGTCGGTGATGGTCGTGCGCTCTGCCTGGGATGGCTTGTGCTTGGCTTCCGCCATCGGCATGGCGCCCGAACGGACATCTTTCAACACTTCTTCCCATTGATCGCGATGCTTCTCAACATCCTGGACCGACTTGAAGGAATCCAGCGCCAAGTCTCCGCGATGGTTGCCATTGCCATGGCACTCGTAACAGTTCTGTTGCAAAAGGGGGATAATGGTCTTCTGGAAAACGACTTCCGTGCTGGGGACCGTCACATCAGCGCCGCCAGCCGCGGGGCGAGTAACAAGAAGTGTCAGGGAAGCCGTTGCCGCCGCCAGCACCAACACTACGAAAGCACGATGGTGCTTCATTCGCAACTCCATTGGCCTGCTGTCCTCTCCCGGCCGCCTTGCAATGCGCCCACAGTGACGCATGGCTGATATGACGCGTGGCCGTCCCCCCTTGTACCGCTGTCGCGTGATTGTTTAGGTTGTCATTTTGTGCCTTTAGTGGTCAGTTTTTGACATTGGTCGTCAGGCGGTACATTTGAATATTGTTCAGCAGATAATTTCCGCCCTTGCAATTCTGTCAGACTTGTCAGAGAAGCGGTGGAAGCCCGCAGAAAATCTGCTAAAATCTGTAACCCCTGCAACGCTCAGGGAATTGCCAGTCTGGCTCATAAATCCTGATCGCGTCAGACCTTTGAGCGGATTCTCAATCCGCGACATTCTCGACCTTCAGAACCGAGGGTTGCAGGTTCGACTCCTGCCGGGTGCATTGAGAATGTCTACGTGGTGATTCAACGTAATTGCCGGCCAGGCGCATATCCCAATGGAAGCGGCTGCGAGGCTCGATTGGATTTGCGATGATTCAACCGAATAACGCGCGGCAAGCCGAAGTGGTCGAGAATTCCTCTGCTGGCAGCCAGCCTCCCGCGCAACCCCTGTCAAAGGTTGAACCGAAGAAGAACGAATCGGGCCTGTTTTCCAGCGAGGCCGTGCTTGGCATTTTGAAGTTGATTTTTGCGGAATCTCCGCTACCGGAAGTGCTCACGATCATAGCGCGACTGGTCGAATCTCAAGCGAAGGACAGCTTCTGCACGATCTGGCTGCCCGATGAAGACGGAAAACATCTCTATTGCGCTGCGGCTCCAAGCCTTCCCGGGTTTAGCGACCACGTCGGGACATTCTGTACCGCGAATCCCGTGAGCCTGGTGAAGCCGAATTGCAACTCATAGAGAACGCCAGCCATATAACGGGGATCGCTATTGAACGCGAGCAATCTCAGTCGGCGCTTAGGGAGGCTTTCGCAAGAATTGAAAAATCAGAAGCGCATTTGCGCGAAATCGTCGACGCGATCCGCCACGAAGTCGTTGTTTTGGGAGCCGACGGAAGCGCGGTCTACGTCAATCGGACCGTCCTCGAACTCATCGGTCTGTCCGAATCGGAAGTGATGGACGGAGACTTCCGCTCACGTGTCTTTCATCCGGATGATGTTGAGAGACTTCGTGAAGCCCGCAACACGGGTTTTGCAGGAACCGTTCCCTGGGAAAACGAGGTGCGCGTCCGTCGCCACGACGGGCAGTATCGCTGGTATCTAATTCGCTACAGCCCCCTGTTCGATGAACACGGCCGCGTCAAGCAATGGTACGCGGCGGGAATGGACATCGATGATCGCAAACGGAACGAAGAGCGCCTGCGGCGCGAAAACATGATGTTGCGGGAAGACATCGACGTGTCTTCGATGTATGAGGAAATCGTGGGATCATCAAAGCCGCTCCGGCTCGTATTGTCCCAGGTATCCAAGGTGGCTCCTGCGGATTCGACCGTGCTGATTCACGGCGACACCGGCACGGGAAAAGAACTGATAGCCCGCGCCATTCACAAACGCTCGAACCGTTCTTCAGGGCCATTTATAAAGGTGAATTGCGCTACGATCCCATCGTCGCTGATCGCTTCTGAACTTTTTGGGCACGAAAAAGGGGCCTTCACAGGAGCGCTCCATCGCCGTATCGGCCGTTTCGAATCAGCCGCTGGCGGAACGATTTTTCTCGACGAAGTTGGCGAACTCCTGCCTGAGACGCAGGTTTCTCTCCTGCGCGTGCTGCAGGAACGGGAAATCGAACGTGTGGGAAGCAACCGTCCGATCAGAATCGACGCCCGTGTGCTCGCAGCGACAAACCGCGATCTGGAAGCGGCCATTAAGGAAGGGTCGTTTCGCCGTGACCTCTTCTATCGCCTGAACGTTTTCCCGATCCATATGCCCTCACTCAGGGATCGCAGGGACGACATTCCCATGCTTGTCGAGTATCTCGTCGAGAGGTACGCCAAGAGAAGCGGAAAACATATCCGGCATACCAGTAAAGAGAGCCTCAAATTGCTACAGGCCTATGACTGGCCGGGCAATATCCGCGAACTTCAGAACGTGATAGAGCGCGCGGTGATCCTGTGCGACGATGAAACGCTCTCTGTGGATGAAACCTGGTTGCCCCGGGTCAAGAATGCCCCGCCGGCAAGATATCCACCAGGCGCGCTCGCGGAGAGCGAGAAGGAATTCGCCGACCGTGAGCGTGAGGTCATAGAAAGGGCCTTGGCCGAATGTGATGGCCGAATCTCCGGTCCGGATGGCGCGGCGCTCCGTCTTGGAATCCCGCGTCAGACGCTCGATTCAAAAATCGCAAGCCTTGGCATTGAGAAACGCCGCTTTAGGCCCGTCCGCGATAAGTAGGCCTTCCCGAATTTCTGAACGCACGGCATTTCTGAACAATCAGCATTTCCCCGGCGCAAAAGAAGCTTTGTTTCAATGAATTTGCGAGTACGCCTATGCGGCTAGCGAAGCCCTGACGGCGTAATCGGCCTAACGCACTGCATTTTCTTCAAACAAATTCCCTCGCAGCGCTGTGGCACGAATTCTGCTCAGCTCAGCAGTGTCGAGACAGCTCGAGGTTCGAGCTTAAAGGAGATTCCCATGTCGATTGGACGAATTGGACGGTTTCTATTCGGGGTAACGGCGACGTTGCTTCTCATGGTCCTCACTGGCTGCCACGATTCAACCGCGCCAAGCGGGGGCGCAATGGCCCTTTCTCAGAACGCCGTCATGGTCAATTATCCAAACGGCGGCGGGACGACGGTCTTCGTCCGCACGGCCAACCCCAGTGAGCCGCTGGTTCTCTGCACTTCGGGAACAAAAGTGTGCCCTGAATGCAAGGCGGCGGCAATCAAATACTTTGAGACGGGCGTGCTGGATCCGAAATGTTCGCTCACCGGCGCCGGCCGTTACGTGCTTTCGTACATGCCACCCAGCCTGAGCGTCAATTAAGCTTCCAGAGATGAGGTTGTTATGATTACGTACAAGTACGCTTCGGTACGCGGGCAAAAGCATCTCTATCGCGAAGCGGGCCCCCAGGGTGCTCCGACAATCGTGCTCTTGCACGGCTTTCCCAGTTCGTCGCACATGTTCCGCGACCTGATTCCAAGGCTGGCGGACAAATTTCACGTCATCGCTCCGGACTACGTCGGCTTCGGCTACAGCGACATGCCGCCGGTGAACGAATTTGCGTACACCTTTGACAACCTGGCCGCCCACGTGGAAGAGCTGTTGCTGAAAGAGCTTGGCCTAAGGACTTTCAGCATTTACGTGCAGGACTATGGCGCGCCCGTTGGCTATCGCATCGCTTCAAAAAATCCCCAGGCAATCGAGGGAATTATCGTTCAAAACGGAAACGCCTACGCGGAGGGGATCGGTCCGGGCTTCGATGCGGTCAAACCGCTTTGGAAGAATCGCAATGCCGACACCGAGGCAACGGTGCGAAAGCTGCTGACGCTGGAAACGACAAAGTTTCAGTACGTCAACGGCGTCAAAGATGAATCGAAGATCAGTCCCGACTCCTACCACTTCGACCAGATGTTTTTGGATCGGCCAGGAAACGACGCGATCCAGGTCAACCTGCTTCATAACTATCAGACGAATCTGGCGCTCTACGACGGTTGGCATGCGTATTTCAAAAAGCACCAGCCAAGGATGCTCATCACCTGGGGAATCAACGACGTGTTCTTCACCGTCGAGGGGGCGAAGGCGTACCTGCGGGATTTGCCCAAGGCGGAAATTCATTTGATTGATACGGGGCACTTTGCCCTGGAGGACAACTGCGCGTTCATTGCCGAGCGCATCAGGAAATTCTTCGCGTAGGAGATAGGTCTTGAAATTTCAACCGAATGCGACGGTCGTTCTGGTGCATGGGGCCTGGGCGGATGGTTCAAGTTGGAACAGCGTCATTCTCCCGCTTGAAGCCGAGGGCCTGAGCGTTATCGCGGCCCCTGTCCCGCTAACTTCGCTATCGGATGACGCGGCGGCGTTAAAGCGAGCCATCGGCCGGACTACCGGGCCTGTGCTATTGGCCGCGCACGCTTATGCGGGGGCGGTCATCGCCGCCGTTGAACAGACGCGAGTAAAAGGCCTGGTCTATATCGCGGCGCTGGCCCCGGACGAAGATGAAACAGTCGCCCAGGTGTTCTACAAGGACGAGCCTCACCCACAAGCTCCCAAGTTAGCCCCCGACGCAGACGGCTTTATTTGGATGCCCGATCACGGGTTTCAAAACGCGTTCGCACAAAATGCCACCAAGGAGCAAATCGCTCTCTGCCAGGCAACGCAACGGCCCATTTCAGTCAAGTGTATTCAGCAGCCCGCCCCCAAGCCCTTGTGGAAATCGCGGCCCACCTGGTTTCTCGTCGCCGAAGAGGACCGGATGATCAATCCGAAAACCCAATACTTCATGGCAAACCGGATGAAGGCAACGGTTCGTTCGCAAAAGGTTGATCACACTCCGCTCCTCACAGCCCCCCAACTCGTGACCGAATTCGTTCTCGGCGCGGCAAGATCAGTCCTGAACTAAACTACTCGAGGTTAGATGAAAACGAATGTTGCCATTGTTACCGGGGCAAGCCAGGGGATTGGCCGCGCGACCGCCATCCGCCTGGCCAAGGATTTTTCAGCACTGGTATTGGTCGCGCGAAATGCTTCCGCGATGACGGAGACGTCAGCGGCAGTTAGCGCCGCGGGAGCCGCGGCCATTATTTGCGACCTCGATTTGAGCACTCCGGAATCAGCGGCGGCCGTCGTACGCTCGGCAATGGAAAAGTTCGGCCGCATCGACGCGCTCTTGAATATCGCCGGAGCGGTGCCGCAGATCGACCTGTTTGAAATGTCTGACGAACAATGGCGAGCAGGCATGGAGCTCAAACTTCACGGAGCGCGCCGATTGACCATCAAAGCCTGGGATGCGCTGAAGGCAAGCAAGGGGTCTGTCGTGTTCATGTCCGGAAGCGCATCTCTTGACCCCAAGCCGGCTTTCGCAGCCGTGGCCGCGACGAACGCAGCCATCACGGCTCTTGCAAAAGCTTTTGCCGAGCAAGGCATTAAGGACGGAGTTCAGGTCAATAGCATTGTGCCGGGCGCCGTGATG
>JBEKYH010000203.1:0-8518 GCA_049511115.1 Tepidisphaeraceae bacterium
AACTCATCGCCATGCGATGATCGTCATAGGTGTCGATCTCCGCCGAGCGCGGATGCGTGGGCGGATGAATGGTCAAATCGCCGCCGTGGATTTCGACGCCGGCGCCCAGCTTCGATAATTCCGCCTGGAGAGCCGCGAGCCGGTCGGTCTCTTTGTTGCGCAGCGTATGCAGGCCGCGGATGGTGGTCGATCCGTCGGCGAACAGTGCGACGACGGCCAAAGTCTGCGCCGTATCCGGCATGGCCGACAGATCAACGTCGATCCCTTCCAGTTGAGAGGTGCCGGTGACGATTGTCTCGTGGGCTGATTGCTTAACCTGCGCCCCCATCTGCCCCAGCACCTTGGCGAATTCGACATCCCCCTGCAAACTACGCGAGCCAAGCCCGGGGATAGTCACCTGCGATCCCGCATGGATCGCCGCCGCCGCGAGGAAATAAGTCGCGTTGGAGGCGTCGGGTTCGATTGCATATTTGCCGGCGGCGTAAGTTCCCTGCGGCACAATGATGCGCCGCGGGTCGCCGGTTTCGGGGTCGCGGACAAGCTCGCAAATTACGCCGAATTCGTCCATGAGCCGCGTCGTCATCACGACGTACGGCCAGCTTGTCTGACCCGATTCCAGATCAATCGACACTTCATGCCGCGCGTACGGCGCGATCATCAACACCGCCGACAAAAACTGGCTGCTCTTGGCCGCGCCCCAGCGGGCGATCCCGCCGGCCAGGCCGTGCGCGCGCACGCGCACCGGCGGAAACCCCTGATTCTCCAGGCAATCCACGCGAGCGCCCAGGTGCTTCAATAATTCGAGCAATTCCCCGATCGGCCGCTGCCTCATGCGCGGCACGCCGTCGAGAACGAACTCGCCAGTGCCAAGCGCGCAAAGGGCCGTGAGGAATCGGATGGTGGTGCCGCTGTTGCCGCAGAACAGCTCGGCCGCCGAGCGATCAATCCTGCCGCCGCAGCCGTGGACTTTGACGCTTAACGCAGCGCGGTCGATCTCCAATGCGAAGCCAAGTTTCTCCAGCGAATCGAGCATCACCAGCGTGTCGTCGGCAAAGAGGACATTCGCCAGCTCGCTCACTCCATCGGCCAACGCCGCCAGCACCAGCGCGCGGTTGGTCAGGCTCTTCGACCCCGGCGGCGTGATGACCGCCGTGAACGGGTCGGCAATCGGATTAAGCGTGAAATCGCTCATCGGTAAGCCACGATAAATAGCCGCCGGAACGGAAAGATGATCCGCCCATCCGGCCGCGGCCGGTAGGCCGCTGAAATCAATTCCAGATATTCGCCGGAGAATTGTGCACGCTCCTCTTTCGACGAAAGCGCCTCAAGAAACGGCCGCAATCCCGTGCCGCGATACCATTCGACGATATCGCTCGCCGTTGGCATGATGTGAAGGTATTCGGTCTCCCAGATATCCAGTCGGGCCGCATGAGGCGAAAGCGCATCGTAATAGAAGGCCGGGTGGTGTACATGCCACTCGCGCACGCCGCCGATGGGGAAACGATCCATCCACCTGGGCGAGGATGCCAATTCGCGCATGGCTAAATGCGCGGGGGCGTCATAATTGCACGGCACCTGCACCGCCAGCGCCCCGCCGGGTGTCACGCGCGCCATCAGGCTCGGATAGAGCGTGGCATGGTCATCCACCCACTGTAATGCGGCGTTGGAAAATACAACGTCCCACGTCGCGCCGTTCCTGCCGGCCCAATCGTGAATATCGAGGACGGTCCAATCGCCTGATGGATAAGACTTGCGGGCCGCCGCGATCATATCGGCCGAGCTATCCAGGCCGATGATTTTTGCATCGGGCCAGCGCGCCGCCAGAACCACCGTGCTGTTCCCCGGCCCGCAGCCGAGGTCAATGACGCGAGCGGGGGCGTCAATTTCCACGCGATCGGCCAAATCCCGGCACGGCCGGGAGCGCTGATCGGCGAATTTGAGGTACTGCGCTGCATTCCACGTGGGCATGGATGGTTTTTATAGCATTTCACTCACCGACAAAAGGCCACGCAGTGCGTGGCTTTTTCAGAACTGAATTCCTCGACCCCAACAGCGGGCATGCGCCTGTGGCCGAATTGAAGGCCGGGTCTCGAACCGATGCGCTTCACTTACCGCATGGTTTGGCGATAAGCTGAGGGTGCGGCAGATCGTTCGTCAAAGCGATTGCGACAGCGGGTTGGATGCAATGAAGAATAAAAAGCGAACCCAACTTTACGCTCGCGTCCGCGACATCCTGGAATCGGCGCAATCCAGCGCGGCGCGCTCGGTGAACACAACCCAGGTGATAGCCAACTGGCTGATCGGCCGCGAGATCGTCGAGGAGGAACAGGGCGGATCGCCCAGGGCAAAGTACGGCGCCGGAGTGATGAAAGACCTGTCAACCCGTTTGACTAAAAATTACGGAGGCGGATTCTCGTTGAGTTTCTTGAAGGAAATGAAGTCTCTGTACCTCATCTATCCCTATTTATTGGGCGACGAAGTTCCCCGTACAAAAGGCCACGCAGTGAGTGGCCTTTTGCCCACCCATCAATCCGCGCCGACAAAAGGCCACGCGGTGCGTGGCCTTTTCAAAGACCGAGGCGAGCACGCCGGCGTCGGCTCCATTTCCAAAAGGTCCTGGCAACCAGGCCTGCTGCATTCCAGTTTATCGTGGACGCACTATCGCATGTTGCTACGCGTGGAGAACAAGGAGGCCAGATCTTTCTACGAGATCGAGTCCATCAAGAACGGATGGTCCGCCCGGGAGACGGAGCGCCAAATCAACAGCCTATTATATCAGCGGCTGGCATTGAGCAGGGACAAGAAAGGCCTCATGCGGCTGGCGAAAAAAGGCCAGGAAGTGCAGACGCCTAAGGATATTTTCAAAGACCCGATGGTCATGGAATTCGTGGGGTCGCCTCGTTCACCACGCTTTACGGAATCTGATCTGGAACAGGCGCTCATCAATAATCTTCAAGCCTTTTTACTGGAAATGGGCAAGGGATTTGCATTTGTTTCGCGTCAGGAGCGCATCACAATCGACGGCGATCATTTTTATATTGACCTGGTCTTCTACCACACTGTCTTGAAGTGTTTCGTTCTGGTCGACCTCAAGGCCGGCAAGCTCACGCATCAGGACCTTGGCCAACTCCAGCTCTATGTCAATTACTACGACCGCGAGCGCCTGTCCAAGGGCGACAATCCGACCCTTGGCTTGATTCTCTGCACCGATAAGAACGACGCGGTGGTGAGATATACGTTGGGCCAAGATCAGCAAAACAAGATATTCACAAGCCAATATCACTTGTATGTCCCTACCGAGGCGGCACTGAAAGCCGAAATCCGTCGAGAATTGCGATTGTTTCAGCATCGGGAACATAACCCGTGATTCGCGTTGTCGTACGCCGTCGGGTATCGCCCCCTCTCCTGAATCTTCTGAACCCATCCGCTTGCCGCCGGCCCGGCAATTTGTACAATCCCTGCCCCTGGCTTGCCGTTGTCATAAGCGGCTTGGCCGGTGGGGAAACCATCAACAGAACAAGGATTTTTGCCATGCCAGCTACCGGAAAGATCACCGAAGTCATCGGCTCGACGTTCGCAGCCCATTTCCCCGAAGACCAGCTTCCCAAGATTTATAACGCCCTCAAAGTCTCCCACGAGGAAAACGGCCACGTCGTCAATCTGACCGGCGAGGTCCAGCAGCACCTCGGCGGCGGGCGCGTCCGGGCGGTCGCCCTTGGCTCGACCGATGGCCTTCGCCGCGGCTTGGATTGCATTGATACCGGCGAGCCGGTCTCGGTGCCGGTCGGCAAGGAGACCCTGGGCCGCGTGTTCAATCTTCTGGGCGACACCATCGACAATCGCGGCCCCTGCGGCGCAACCCAGCGGCGCACAATTCACCGCGATCCGCCGGAATTCATGGACCTGACCCCCAAGGCCGAAGTCTTCGAGACGGGCATCAAGGTAATCGACCTCCTCACGCCCTTTGTCCGCGGCGGCAAGGCCGGCCTGTTCGGCGGGGCGGGGTTGGGAAAGACGGTCGTCATTCAGGAACTCATCGCCCGCATCGCCCAGCAGCACGGCGGATATTCCGTCTTTGCCGGCGTCGGCGAGCGCACCCGCGAGGGAACTGACCTGTGGCTGGAAATGCAGGAAGCCCAGATCGGCACCACCGGCAAGCACGTCATCGACCAGACGGTCATGGTCTTCGGCCAGATGAACGAGCCGCCGGGAGCGCGTCTCCGCGTCGCCCTGACGGCCCTCACGATGGCCGAGTATTTTCGCGATGACACCGGCGCCGACACGCTCCTGTTCATCGACAACATCTTCCGTTTTACGCAGGCCGGCAGCGAAGTGTCGGCCCTGCTGGGGCGCATGCCCAGCGCCGTGGGATACCAGCCGACCCTGGCGACGGAGATGGGCGAGCTTCAGGAGCGAATCACCAGCACCAAGAAGGGGGCCATCACCAGCGTGCAGGCCATTTACGTGCCCGCCGACGATCCGACCGATCCGGCTCCGGCCAATGCGTTTGCGCACCTTGATGCGTTCATTTATCTCGAGCGAAACATCGCCGCCAAGGGCATCTATCCGGCCGTCGATCCGCTGGCCAGCAGCTCCAAGGCGCTCAGCGCCGAAATCGTCGGCGAGGAACATTACGCCGTGGCCCGCAAGGTGCAGAACATGCTCCAGCGCTACCGTGATTTGCAGGACATCATCGCCATCTTGGGCGTGGACGAATTGAGCGAAGAGGACAAGCTCATCGTCGGCCGCGCCCGCAAGATCGAACGCTTCTTCAGCCAGCCGTTCTTCGTGGCCGAGCAATTTACGGGCAAGAAGGGAAGCTACACCAAGATCGCCGACACCATCCGCAGCTTTGAGGAAATCTGCTCGGGCAAGGCTGACGATCTCCCCGAAAGCGCATTTTTGTATGTCGGATCGATTGATGAGGTAAGGGAGCGGGCGAAGGGGATGTGATCCCGCCACGCGTTTGCGACATCGCAAGACTTCCGCATCAGGCGGCCTAGAATTTGGTGCAGCGGATCGCTTCGGGTGGCAGCGCGTAGCGGCCAAGAAGCATAGGAGAGGGACCCACTTGGGAGATGCCCCTTGCAACCGACACCCCAGCCAAAGCCAACGCTCCAAGCGGCCGATGATCCGCCGATCACCATGGTCGCTCTGATCAATCCGTCGATTCTTCTGATGGATTCGCGCAACGACCTGCAGCTTCTTCTGTCCCGCGACACCCTGATCGACCCGGATGCGATTTACCTCCGCGGCGTGCGGCTGATTGCCATTCCAGTCGGATGGCGTCTTTGGCTCATTCGCCTGACCAGCCGATTCTTCAAAATCAGGCTCCCCAACGAACTCGAATTCCTGCAACTGCGCGTCGATACGGAAAAGAATCCATCGCCGGTTACCGCTTGCGAGAAGGAAATTGGTAAGGCCAAAAAGCCCACGCCATTGATTCCGCTGACGGACACCGAATACCAAACGCTGATGGAAATGAACGGACGAACGCTGCACCGGTGGGTGGTTGAGCGATTTGGGTTGGAATCTCGTTCGGCGAGATCATTTAAGACAACGCGGCGGCGCGCGGCGTAAGTTGCAATCGTCGGGGAACCTACTATTCGACGTTTCGCATCCGTAACTCCAATGCCGCGCCGAGATTACGAGCGCCGTGCATAATTGCCAACACCTCGATCCCATCCTCAATTGGCCGATAGAAAATGAGGTAATTGCGAAAACCTGACGGCATTGGAAGAACGCGAACTCCAGACAGATGCGGCAGCGAAGAATCCCAGGTTCGGCCCATTCCGGGCATTGCGGAAAGACGCCCCATGGTCTCCTCCGCCACTTTCAGAAACCGTTCCGCTGGCGCCAATTTGTCTTGGGCGATGAAGGTGCCGATCTCGATAAGGTCGCGCTCAACTTGCGGTCTTCTTATCAATCTGCGTTTCATTTTTCACTGCGCCGTGCCGCCCGCTTGACGACTTCCTCTCGGATTCGCTTCCAGTCCTTGCGTGTCATCGGCGTTGCCGGGCCGCTCGAGATCGCCTTCGTAAGATGGGCGTCAATTCGCGCCCGGGCCTGCTCGATCTGCTGACGGCGCAGCACTTCGCGGACATATTCGCTTGCCGTGCTGTAGCCGCCGCTGGCGACCTGCTCCTCAATCCATTCCTTGAGCGGGCCGGGGAGGGAAATGTTCATCGAAGTGCGCATATTGTGAGTTTACGGATGATCTCGAGTTATGTCAATAAATGGCAGATTGTGGCAGAATTCTTGTACGGCCCAATGACGCATTCATCATGACGCATTTTCAATAAACGGATTTTGATTGCACGGCCCCCGTGCCCATGTTACCAATTACCCATGTCCATCCTCACCGACATCCTGACCCATAACACTCATTTCGTGGAACGAAAGGAGTACGAGCCGTTCCGCACCAACGCTTTTTCCGACAAGAGGCTCGTCGTCATCACCTGCATGGATACGCGGCTGGTGGAACTTTTGCCGCGGGCCATGAACCTTCGCAACGGCGAGGCCAAGCTCATCAAGAACGCCGGGGCGGTCGTGTCGCATCCGTTTGGCAGCGTGATGCGGAGTTTGCTCGTAGCCGTCTATGAACTTGGGGCCGCCGAGGTTGCCGTGGTCGGCCACTACGGCTGCGGCATGACCAAGCTGAGCTGCGACGGCGTCCTGCAAAAGGCCGTCGCGCGCGGTGTGTCGCCCGAGCTGCTGCAAACCCTCCACCACTCCGGAATCGACCTGAAAGGCTGGCTCAGAGGCTTCGATGCCCCCGAAGACGGAGTCCGCCAAAGCGTGGAAGTGATCCGCCATCATCCCCTGCTGCCCAAGGACATCCCCGTGCATGGCATGATGATTGACCCAGTAACCGGCCGGCTGGATTTGCTCAGCGACGGGTATGCGGCAGTTGGCGCAGCGACGAAATGAGCCGGGGCCGAGCCGGGTCCAATTATTTGCCATTGTCCGCGACCAAGCGATACAGTGTCGGCGGTGGAAGATCGCAAACCAAAACGGCCGCCGGTAATCGAAGTCATCGACGACGAGATGGCTCGCGTCATCCGCGCCAAGACCGGGGCCGAGCGATTGCGCATTGCCAGCGGCATGTTTTCGAGCGCCCGCAAAATGCTCGTCGCCTATCTGCGCGTGCAACATCCGGATTGGGATGAAAAGGCCGTGCAAAAAGAGGCGGCGAGGAGACTATCGCATGGAGCAATCTGATCTCTTGCGGTATCTAGTCGGCGTGCTTGAGGAATTGGACCTCCGCTATTTCATCACTGGGACCACTGCGACCATTCTCTACGGCGAACCTCGTTTTACAAACGACATCGACGTCGTCGTCGACCTATCACTAACGCAGGTGGTCGAATTCTGCCGGCGGTTTCCGCCGGAAGACTTCTACGTCAGCGAGGTCGCCGCGCGTCAGGCGGTTTTAGGCAGATCGCAGTTCAACGTGATACATCCGCCCGGTGCCCTGAAGATCGACATCATTGTGCCGGAGTCCGATACCTTCAATAAATCACGATTTGCGCGTGTTCAACGTCTTCCCGCCGCCGAGGACTTGATGGCGTGCTTTGCGTCGCCCGAGGATGCGATCATCAAGAAGATGGATTACTACAAGCAAGGCGGATCGGAAAAACACCTTCGCGATATTACCGGCGTATTAAAAATCAGCCGGGGTCAGATCGACCGGCCCTACATCACGCGGTGGGCCGATCAAATGGGCTTTGGTGATTTGTGGGCGTCGATCCAAAAGCGAACAGACGAGTTAACCTGACGGGCTTTGCATGTCGGCCCCGCTTCACGCCAACAGCACCGAATAACTCGCATCAATCAAATCCATCAACCTTGGCAACAACGCCGATTCCTGCGTCAGCAGCGGCCGATCCGCGACCGGGTCAAACATCACCGGCGGCAAGCCGCACCGGCCCAGGTGGTAGCAGAGCATCAGCCGGGCCAGGATGCCATTGAAGCTGGGGACTACGGGGTCCGCGATCAATCGCGCGTGCACGCGGGCCACATCCTGAACGGCCGGTTGCAGCCGCAGGCGCGGTGAACTGATTCGCCCGGCCACTGCCTGGAGGCGATCCATCGTCGCTTCATCGAGTCCCGTGTTCGACAAGCCACAGCTAACCGACGTGTACCAGCGGACAATCGTCTCCCCTTTCAGCGGCCGGTTGGCGGCCACGGCGCGCTGGATATTCCACAAAATCGCCAGGTGATTCCGCAGCCGCTGGCTCAGGCGCGATCGGAAGGGGCGCTGCATTGAGCTGGCCGCCATCGCGGAGGTGGCCTGCGCTTCGGTGACTTCCAATCCGTCTAATTTGAAACTGGAAACGGTAAAACGCGTGAGGAATGAAGTGGTCAGGCGCCATCCGCCGCGGATACTGGCCAAGCCGGGAGGAGTCAATCGCGCCGCCAGTCGGCGCTTGCGTTCAATGAGGCGGATCCAGATGGACCAGTCCGTCAAACTTGCACCGGCAGCGGGGCGATGGGCTTCGTCGACGGTTGGGCGTTT
>JBEKYH010000204.1:0-8457 GCA_049511115.1 Tepidisphaeraceae bacterium
GGCATATCTCCAAATCGAGCAGACTGACGCGACTCATCTTTCGGTCATGTGGAAAGTGCCTGCACGCACGGCGCTGAGCGGGCTGACCGTTGTGTTTCCACCCGTTTGGAAGACCACCGCCGGCCCGATCGACGACAGTTCCCGGGATAACGTCGTCACCCGCTGGGAGATGACCTGCCCGCCGGGCGGTTTGGACGGCCAGCGCCTGGGCATTTCCGGCCTGGACGGCATCCCCGCCGACGTGCTCGTGCGCGTATTACGTCTTGACGGCACTGCCACCGTGACACGACTGACCCCGGCCGCTACGTCTTACGTGATCGAGCCTGAGCCGGGAATCTGGCACCTCGCGGTCACCTACACGTCCCTGGGCGTTGAGCACATCCTCATGGGCGTCGATCATCTGCTGTTTGTGCTCGGATTGTTGCTGATCGTCAAAAGCCGGTGGATATTACTCAAGACGATTACGGCTTTCACGATCGCCCACAGCCTGACCTTGGCGGTGGCGACGCTCGGATATGCCAGCGCGCCGGTGATGCCGCTGAACGCGGCCATCGCCCTGTCGATTTTTTTCCTGGGACCCGAGATCGTGCGCCGCAAGCGCGGACAGACCAGTTTGACGATCGAGCATCCCTGGGTAATCGCCTTCGCGTTCGGGCTGGTGCACGGATTCGGCTTTGCCAGCGGCCTGACGGCGCTGGGCCTGACGCACCGCGAGATTCCGCCGGCGCTTCTGCTCTTCAACGTCGGCGTGGAGATTGGGCAGTTGATGTTCGTCGCGATTATTCTGGCGTTGGAGAAATCCTTCCAGGTACTGGAGGTGCACTGGAGCGAATGGGCACAATGGATTCCAGCCTATACCGTGGGAAGCCTGGGCGCATTCTGGACGATTCAGCGCACGGCAATGTTGATCGGAGCGATACAATGAACCGAACAGAGAAAACGACGCGGTGGATGACGATTCTATTTACGCTGGTGTTCATCTTGATGTTCACGCGCGATGGAGAAGCGCACATCGTGGCCGGTGAATCCGGCGGATTTCTAAGCGGGCTGAAACATCCCTGGTCAGGATGGGACCACATTTGCGCGATGGTGGCGGTGGGACTGTGGGGCGCCCAACTGGGAGCGCCTGCCATCTGGATTCTGCCGGTGACGTTTCCCGTCATCATGTCGATGGGCGGATTCCTCGGCTTAATCGACGCTCCCTTCCCCGGCGGCACGCACGGCGACGAAATCGGCATCGCCGCTTCCGCCATTCTGCTGGGCTTGATGGTTTTGTGGAAGGCTCGCCCGCCGCTGCCGGTGGCAATGATATTGGTCGGATTTTTCGGTCTATGCCACGGCTACGCCCACGGCCGGGAACTGCCGCCCGGCCAGAGCGGCCTGCTCTATTCCATCGGGTTTGTCGTCGCGACCGGCACGTTGCACGCCCTGGGAATCACCATCGGGTTGCTCAACGATATCTGGAAGAGCCGCATCTGGATTCCAATCCTCGCCACGCTGCTGCTCGCCTTCATGGTCGGACTCGGATTCTCCGACGCCCTGGGCGTCAGCGGTTTGGATTATTGGGAACATGCCGCCGCTGGCTTCGTTGTGGCGGCGGCTGTGCTGTTGGTCATCGTGATCAAAGTGCAGCAAGGCAAGATGCTGATACGTGCCCTGGGCGCGGCAATCACTGTCGGGGGATTGATCTTTCTGTATCAGGCGTTTACCGAGGCCCCGGAAAAGCCGGCAGCCACTCCCACGGCAACAGCATTCATTTCTGTTCAGAGCCAGTCGGCATTTGCAATCGATGGAATATGACCATGCGACAAAGAACGCGCGTGACAGCTTTGGCCCCTCGATCCCCCGCCCCCGGTATTCCGGGGGAGGGCCGGGGAGGGGGCTTAGCCGGCACTGTGCAACTTCGCGCAAACCCCTTCCCTAACCCTCCCCCGGAATGCAGGGGGTGGGGAAAAACGCCGCGACAATCGCTGCTCACCATCTTTGCTCTTCTAGCAATGCTCCTCATGCCGCATTCAGCTCAGGCCCATCTCGTCACAACCGGCCTAGGCCCCGTCTACGACGGCATCGGCCACTTTTCCCTCTCCCCCGATGACAGCATTCCCGTTGTTGCGCTGGCCCTGCTTGCCGGCCTGCGCGGCAAGGCCGCGGGTCGAGCCGTGATGTATCAACTGCCGCTGGCCTGGTTCTGCGGCGGAGTTGCGGGATTGGTTGCCAACAAAGAACCCCTCGATCCCCTGCGGTGCGCTTCGTTCATGGCGATCGGCCTTCTGGTCGCCGCCGACCTGCCATTGCCGGACCTGGCTGTCATGGTCCTGGCGGTCGCGATGGGATTGCTTCACGGCTTTCTTGACGGCGCTGGGTTTGCCGCCGCCGGCCTGGGAAAAGGGATGCTGCAACTCCTGGGTATTGCCGTCGTGCTCTTTGTGCTCTCGACGATTTTTGCGGCGATTGTTGTTTCGATTCGAGTGTATTGGGGCCGGATCGTCGTGCGCGTGGCAGGGAGCTGGGTCGCCGCCATTGGCGTGCTAATGCTGGGCTGGGCGCTGCGGCCGGTGCATTAAAGAGAAGCGAACATGCCAAGCGCCGCAAAATGGCTTTCGCTCGTGTGCCTGCTGTTGGTAGGTGTGCCGCGCGGCGCCGGAGCGCACAACATCGGCGAAAGCAACGCCACTTTTTATGTCCGCTCGACCGGTCTGGATGTCGACCTTTACATGGGGTTGGTTTCCGGACGCCGCCTCATCACCGATGAAGGGCAGATCATTCCGATGACCCCCAACAATTTCACCGATTTCTCCGATCGCCTGCAGGCTGTCGCGCCCGACCTCTTCACCGTGACTGGCGGCGATGGCACAACCCTCAAGCCTGATGCGATGACCGTCTCCATGACTGAGACGACGGATGTTTTTTATACGCTGCATTATCCCCTGCCGTCGCCCATGCCCGGCGTGCTCAAGATTCACGCCGACTATCTCGACAAAATGGTCGACACTCATATCGGAACGATTTACGTCATGAACAATGTCGGCGACCAGTTCGGCTGGGGCACGGTCACCCCCGATTCAGAGGACCTCCAGGTCCGTCTTCCAGCGGTGGCGGATTTGATTAGAACTAATGCTCCGGCAAGCGTCGTTGCCCCGCCGCCAACCGCCGAATCGGGCCGCGGAACCCGGTGGGCGCTTTGGGGTTTGCTCGGCGCAGGCGCTTTGATCGCGGCGGCGGCCGCATCACGCGCAATCGCGGGGCAGCGCGAGCAACGCAAAACGAGGGTCTAAGCATCTTTAGGTAAATGGCAACTCACGCGCGTGTGGCGTGTATAAAGGGTTAGCCTCTCCATTTTTAGTCGGGCGGAGTTGCAGGATCGAATCTTTGGTCGTCAGCAAAAAAAGGGATAGCCATATGAAACGCTTAGCCGCTTTGGCGCTGTTGGGACTGGTTCCGGTTTTGGCCGATGCCGCCCCGCCGTGGCAGGAAATCACGATTCCCGCCGTCTCCGAGGCGGCGCAGGCATTCCCCACGCCGCCGAGGGAATTTGGCGCCATCCACTGGGCCATCTGGGGCGGTCAGCAAACCAAAGAGCGAATCCTTGCTGACATCACCAATATCAACGCCAATGGCGGCGGCGTTTACATGATCAACAATTCCCAGCGCGTGATGCCGGCTTATCTCTCGCCGGAGTATCTGGACCTGGTGAAGTTCGTCGTCGATGAATGCAAAAAACGTGGCATGAAAGTATGGATCGAGGGCGACTGCGGATATCCCGACGGGTTTGCCGGCGGTTTGATCACCAAGGATTATCCCGAACTCGGGCAGCAGGGAATCGTGCCCGACGCGCATTGTGCAATTGCCGCCGGGCAGACGGTCAGCTTTCCGCTCCCTGTTGATACGCTGGGGATCATCGCCACGCCGATCGCGCAAGTTCCAGCGGCCGGTGGCGCCGGCAAGGCCGAGCCGATCCCACCCGATGGAAAGCTGGACTGGCTCGGGCCGACAAGAGGCACGTCGTATGAAGTGACGGTGCAGGACGCCAATGGAATAGCCATTCGCTACAGCGTGGTCTCCGGACAGACGCTGCACATTCAAGTGCCGCCGAATACCAAGAGCATCGAATCCGCAACGCGCGGGGGTGGTGGCGGAGGGCGCGGAGGAGGCGGAGGCGGCGGCAACGCCGGCCCGCCCACGATTATTCCGGTTCCCGCCGACGGTCAATTCAACTGGACCGCCCCCGCCAGCAGCGCCTGGGACCTCACCTTCGTCCGCCATATCTATCGCAGCTCCCCCACGCGCAATGACGCCGGAGAAGACGGCGGCGCGACCAAGGACAGCCGCTACACGGAAATCGACTATCTCGATCCCGCGGCCACCGCCGCCTATCTGAAGTGCGTTCACGAGACGTATGCGAAAGTTGTCGGCGATGAATTCGGCAAGACCATCATGGGCTGGCGTCTCGATGAAACCGACTACACCGGCTTCTCGCCCTGGACGCCCAAACTGCTGGAAACATTCAAGGCGCAAAAGGGATACGACCTGCAGCCGTATATCGCTGAGATGTTCGTGAACCCCCTTACCCCCGAGGCCAGGCGCGTTAAAGCCGATTACTGGGACGTGTGGAGCGGCATGTTCCGCGACAATTTTTACAAGCCGTTGCAGGAGTGGTGCCGGGCCCGCGGCATGGACTACATGGGCCATCTGAATCATGAAGAGACGCAGATCAGCCAGCGCGGCGAAAGCATGGTTTCCAACGAAGGCTCTTACTGGCGCGACTCGCGCTACCTGGGCGTTCCGGGCATCGATAACTTGAGCCAGATCGGTCCGGGCATTATTGCCGACTTCCCCAAGATCGCCGCATCCGCCGCCCACATGAACGGCCGGCCATTAGCGTGGGAAGAAGAAGGCGGCGACACCAGCGTCGATGGGAAATTCATCTTCGATTACCAGCTTGCCCGCGGCGTGAACTACATGAATATCCGCGGCCTTAACGCCGCCCCGCCGCAGGGCGATCCCGCACCTTTGCAGAATCGCGCCGCGGCGATTGGCAACTACGTCTCGCGCTCGCAATATCTAATGGCCATTGGCCGGCCGGCGGCGCAGGTCGCCCTCTTTCACCCGACCGACAGCTATTGGCTCTGGGACCAGGAAGCCGACACCGAAACCGTGAAATTGCAGACGGAACTCATCCGCCATCAGATTGACTTCGACCACGTCGATTCCGATGCGATCGGATCGTATTTCACGCTCGAAGACGACGGGTTTAAGAACCTCAGCGGCCAAGTCTACAAGGCCGTCATCATTCCAACGTCGTCGGTGATCCAAAAGAGCGTGCTGGACCGCCTGCGTACTTTCGCCGCGAACGGCGGCAAGGTCATATTCGTCGGCCGGACGCCCTCGATGGTGGTCGACCAGACCTTCCTTCATCCCGTCTCTGATTCGCCCGATCTGACGTTCGCCACGATCGAGCCAACAGGAGATATCACGGATCGCGTCATCGAGGCGCTCCCCAAGCCGGACGTAAAGCTCGATCCTCCCAGCGACATGGTCAATTACACGCGCCGTTCGCTGAAAGACGGGGACGTCTATTTCTTCTTCAATGAATCGCGCCAGACGATTTCGCGCACGGCGACGTTAGCCGGCACGGGAACCGTGCAGGTTTGGGACGCCGCCGACGGAACGATCCATCCGATGGCCGGCGTTCCCGCGGCCAATGGAAGCGTGGCTGTGCCGCTGACCCTCGGGCCGCAGGGAGCGATGTTCATTGTCATCGGTCCATTGCCGGCGGGCGCGGGTCAGCCGGTGCCTACTGTCACGGGCAGCCAGACCCTGGTCGCCCTCGATGGCGACTGGTCGGTCACGCTGGGCGGAGCACCGACGACAACCCCACTCAAATCCTGGCAGGAACTGGGCGCTGCCAATTTCAATGGCATCGCGGACTACAGCAAGACTTTTGACGCCCCGGCGAATCTGCCGCAGGGGCAGCGCGTCTATCTCGACTTGGGCAACGTCAGCGAAGTCGCCCATGTGAAATTGAATGGCAAAGACTATGACTCGCGCGGTTGGTCGCCATTTGTGTGGGACGTGACCGATTCGATCAAGAGCGGCACGAACACGCTGGACGTGGAAGTGCAATTACCCCCAACGGGTGGCCGCGGCTTTGGCGGTGGCGGCGGACGAGCCGGCGGCGCAGGCCGAGGCGCGGGAGGCGGCGCGGCTGGGGCTGGTGGTGCCGCTGGCGCAGGGCGCGGTGCGGGTGGCGGCGCTGGCGCCCGTGGCGCAGGTGGTGGTCGCGGCGGGCGCGGTGGAGGCGCGGCAGCGGCTCCCGTGCCGCATGGTTTGCTCGGGCCGGTGAAGGTGGTTACCCAATAGGTGAACGTATGGAAATTCAACCCGCGAAAAAAGTCCCCCCGAATTCGGGACGCCCCAGGCGATTCTCCGCGGGCTGCGGCAATTGCCGAACGTCACTGCGGAGGACGTTGCGGAGCTGCAACAGCTAATCAAGGAAGGCAAGCAACCTGCCGAATTTCGCGGCATATTCGACGACGAACTCAATGACGAAGATGACCGGCTCATCAGAGGTTGACGGCTGAGGACCAGAGGAACGCGGCCAAAAGCGATTGACCGTGTCTGCGCCAGTAGCGCCCTGACTCTCCCGCTTGTTGCCCGCTCCCCCGTCTCATACTATTTCCCCGTCTCGGATTCTTCTGGAGAAACACGATGGCTCGTCAGTGGCGCTGCGCGGTGATCGGAACGGGTACGGTCGGGGAGTGGCATGTGAAAACCCTGCCCAAGCTGCCGGGGTGCACGTTGGTGGCGGTGTGTGATGTGAAGGAACCCAACGCGAAGAAGGCGCTGGATAAGAACAAGCTCGACGGCGTGCCCGTCTATACCGACGTGCGCGAGATGTACCGGAAGGAAAAGATCGACGCCGTGCATGTCTGCACGCCCAGCGGCAATCACCAGGAGCCGGTAACGCTGGCCATGGAGCAGGGGAAGAACGTCATTGTCGAAAAGCCGATGGAGATATATCCCGAGCGCATCGACCAGATGGTAGAGGCGTCCCAAAAGCTAGGCGTGCGGCTGGCGGGGATATTTCAAAATCGCTGGAGCCCGGCCAATCGCGCCATTAAGCAGGCCATGGACGAAGGGCGGTTTGGCAAACTCGCCTGGGCCGGATCGTTTACGCCCTGGTATCGGCCCGACAAATATTACGAAGACGGCGGGTGGCGCGGGACGTGGAAACTCGACGGCGGCGGCGCGGTGATGAACCAGGGCGTGCATCAGGTGGACCTGATCCAATGGATCATGGGACCCGTGAAAACCGTCAGCGCGTTTGCCTCCAGCCGCATCCATGCGAAGATCGAAGTCGAAGACACGATGAGCTGCGCGATGGAATTCGCCAGCGGCGCCTACGGCACCTTCATGAGCACGACGGCGATGTATCCCGGCGCGTCAACGCGCCTGGAAATCGGCGGCGAAAATGGCACGGCCGTCAGCGAAGGCGGCCTCAAGCGCTTTCAATTTCGCGAGGCGCGGCCGGAAGATGAAGAATTATTGAAACGGCTGGATTCGGTGGGCGGCAAGAGTACCAGCGGCGGCGCTGCCGCGACGGATGTGCCGCTGGATTTGCATTTGCTGAATATCGCAGCCGTGTATGAAGCATGGGGAAAGGATCAGGACGCCGAGACCTGGGGTCCCGAGGCGCGCAAGGCGGTGGCGATCATTCAGGCAATGTACGCTTCGGCGCGGAAGAATGGGGCGCCGGTGGATGTGAAGTAGCGAGCGAAATGTTAGTACCGGGACAATGCGATGAAGCGCGGGGTTTTGTACATCGTCTGGGGGCAGAAGATTGAACCGCTGCTGCAGCGGTCTATGCAGTCAGTGCGGAAGTTCTATCCCGGCATGCCGATTGAAGTGGTGCGCGGGCAGGAAGACCCGGTGCGGGGATTGCAGCAGAAATCGCGCATGATTTCACACACGCCGTTTGAATCGACCCTATTCCTGGATGCTGACACAGTGGTGGTCGGAAATCTGGACGATGCCTTTGAGCGAAGCGAGGAGTTCGGGCTGGCCTGCTGCATCTGCGAATGCCCCTGGCTGCGGCGCTACGGCCCCGGCGAGGCCGACGGCATTGAGTACAACACCGGCGTGTTGTTCTTCACACCCAAATCAAAGGCGGTGTTTGAAACCTGGCAGGAGATCGCGCCCACGTGCCCCTCCACGAGCCGCTGGACCGCCAGCGACGGCCAAATGCGCGGCCTGCCGTACGACGATCAGGCGAGTTTCGGCAGAGCGGTGCGAACCTGCCATTTCAATCCGCATATCTTGCCCCCGAATTACAACTTCCGGCCGATGTTCTACCGGACCATTTTCGCGCCGCTGAAAATCTGGCATGACCCCCAGGATGTGCCGCCCGCCCTGGTAGATGTCAGCGCGGCCTGCGAGGCCAATCAGCGCCCGGTAACG
>JBEKYH010000205.1:0-10044 GCA_049511115.1 Tepidisphaeraceae bacterium
TTTTCGAGGTACTCGCTGATCCGGTCGAGCCGGTCAAAATCCTCGGCGTGATCCCCTTCTTCCTTCACGACCAAGGCCCGCTCTTCGCCGGGGAAGTCCTTAACATCAGCCTGCGTTCCATCCGGGCGTTCAACGGCAACCGACTCATCCGCCCCGTCTTCGTTCATCTCCAGGACCGGGTTGGCTTCCAGCTCCTGTTCGATGCGTTCCTCCAGTGCCATCAGCGGCAACTGGAGAATCTCCATGCTCTGGATCATGCGCGGGGTAAGGAGTTGGCGCATCTCCTGCCGCATTGAGGTTGATTGGCTTAATTGCATTATTTACAGTCTCTTACACCGAGCAATATCGAAAGGCACGCAATTTGCTCGCTTAGCCATCATACCATTGGCCTCTAGACTGGGCAACTCAAACAGAAATGGCCAACACTCCGTCGGGGAGGGGAGAAATGAACGCCGAGGCACCGAGGCGCAGAGGTAGGAAAGACGAGAAATCAAATCCAAGATTCCTCTGCATTTTCTTCCTCAGTGTCTCTGTGCCTCAGCGTTCATATCTTCCGTGTTGGGTCCCAGAAAGTAATCACGCACGAGGTCCTGATAAGCCGGTTCGATTTGCGAGGATTGAATTGATTGGAGGTCCGCCGATTGGACGGCGGGCCAAGTGGATGATTGCGACGGGGGCGCCTGTAGCGCGAGTGATGCGGAGGCAGCGTGCGCGCTGTGCGCATCCCCCGCACCGTTCAAGACCGAACCTGTCGCCCCGCCTGCGGCGGCTCCCGACTTGGTGGTCTGGTCCGGCGCTGTGTTCAATGGCAGCGAGTTCATCGGCGTGGTGTGAGCCGATGTCTCTGCCATTCCGGCGCCGGCGGCTGACTTCTGCCCACCTATCGCGCGATCGCTGCCGTTCTTTCCTGCCGCGCCCTTTTCCACATCGCCGGTATTTGAGGAGTCGGCATCGCCTATGCGATTGGAAGGTTCGTCGAGGGCTGCCCCGCCCGCCGGACGCATTTGCGATGGCGTTTCGATCGACGACACCGCGGCGTTTTGAATTCCCCCATCCGCCGTCGTCGGAATGGAGGCAATCGCGGACCGCGCGTGGCCCGATTTGATCGGCCAAAGTCCAATTGCCACCGAGAGTGCCAGAGAAAGACCGATCATGCTCCACTGCCGCCCCCGGTTGGTCGCGGCGACGGCGCGGCTTGCATCCAATTCGCGGCAGCGCGCGTCGGCGATCGCGAGAACCGCCCTTCGCCAGCTTAGCTCCCCTTTTGATCGTTCCTGGATTTGCCACGCCGTCGCCAGGAGGTCACATAAATTGAACCGCCGGTCAGCGATGATGGCTGCCGCCAATGGGGAGATGCGCAGTTGTGCGCACCAAAATAATCCCGCTGCTAGTCCGGCCAAAACACACGCAATCGAAATGGTCATTCCGGCCCGGCCCGCGACGAGCATCAGTAACCCCCCTACCACGGCCGCGGCGCACCCCGCAAGAAGACAACGCTCCACGCGCCGCAGGCGCTGGGACCAGACCAGACGATCGCGCACCCGCTCGATAAAGCGGCAAAAATCGGGGCTGTTTTGGGTTAGGGGAGGCGAAGGATTGGCGGAAGATTTCAGGGGCATGACCGGCCTTCCCGCCCGATGCGAATGGCTCGATTCAGTCTCTCTTTTTCAATTCATCAACTGCCTGCCGGATGCAATCGAGGTGCGGGTTGATCTCCAGCGCTCGATGGTAGCATTCCAGCGCATCATGAGGCTTGGCCAGGTGCGCGTAACAATGCCCCATTCCCGCCCAGGCGCCGAAATGCGGCCTGACAATCCGAGATGCTCTCCCAGAATCGCTCCTGGAGGTAGTAGGCGATGGCTCGCTGGTTGTAGGCTTCGGAAAAATCGGGATCGAGGCGGATGGCTTCATCACAACAGGCAGTGGCGGCGGGAAAGTCGCGCTGGTTCATCGCTTCAGCGGCACGCGCCAGTTGCCTGTTGGCCTGGCAGGTTTTGCCGCCGCGAAACCAGACCGACCAGAGTGCGTGCTCGGCCATGCCGTTGATCATCGGGTCGGGATCGCGCAACTGCCTGGCCACCGCCGGCGCACAGCACGGCTTGCCGACCAGGCCCAGGGCCAGCAATCCGACCTTTCGCGCGTCGGTGTGATCGCCGCTGAGCAACTCGACGATCTGGTCGGGCGTCCAGTTGGTCTTGAGGAGCGCGAGCAGCCCCTGCAGATCCTTGGCCGCCAGCAGCGGCTCGACGAGTCGTACGAATTGATCCGGATCGATTAGTGTCAAAGCCCTCACCACAACATCCTATGCGGCCGCGAGCCGCGTTTCCCATTCCGCTTCCGGGATACGCGTCATTTTCGACAGCCTCAATCGCCCACGCACAACATCGGCGTGATTACGGCTGCCCTGGCGTATGAGGCCGGAAACCGGTGTCGTTGTTATTACTGGCCTGGTCGTTCTCCGCTTCCTGCGCTTCGGGGGTGAAGTCCTGGGCATACAACCCGCGCCGTTGGGCCGCCGTGAGCGAGCCGACTTTATTGGGCTCGTATCCGGTTTCCAACTTGTTATTGCACCCGGCCAACGCCGCCCCTGCCGCGATCAGGAGAATTGCCCAAAGTTTTCCCTTCATCCCAACAACCATATGCTCAGACGTCGCAAAAGTCGATTGGCAACTGATGTGGGATGAACCCGATGCGCCCTGATGACCGTGCTTGGTCCGAGACCGGAGGAATGAACGCCGAGACGCCGGGAAAATGCAAAAACCGATATCCGTAAATTGCTCTCCCACTTCTTTCTTCCTCGGCGTCTCGGCGTGCTCGGCGTTCATTTTCTTCGCACCCGTCCAATTAGCACAATTTCGAAATTCGCCATGCTTCTTCCGGGCCGTTCTTGCTTCCGCCCCTCAAATCCGTATTTTGATGGTTTGCTCAACGCAAGGAGGCCTTTTTGGCTGCGAAGATACCGTTGTCTCGTGTACATCAGTCGGAAATCATCGACCGCCGCATTCTGGAGGTTGTCAAGGGAGGAAATTATATCCTCGGACCGGAATGCAAGGCGTTTGAGGCGGAGTTGGCCGCTTACTTTGGCGTCAAGCATGTGGTGCTTTCCAGTTCCTGGACGGCCGCGGTTCATCTTCTCCATATCGCCCAGGAGCTGAAGGCGGGGGATGAAGTGCTGGTTCCTTCGCTCACGGCGTTCCCCAGCATTGAGCCGATGATCCACGCGGGGGCCAAGCCGGTTTTTTGTGACATTGACGACACGTATACCATTGATCCCGAAGATGCCCGTAAGCGAATCACCTCGCGCACGGTGGGAATCCTGCCGGTACATTTGTACGGCCGCCCAGTAAATCTGGACGCCATTCTTGGCCTGGCCAAGGAGCATAATCTCTGGGTGGTGGAGGACTGCGCGCAGTCGCATGGGGCGAAATGGAAGGGGCAGCGCGTCGGATCGTTCACGCCATTTGCGGCGTTCAGCTTTTATCCGTCGAAGAATCTCACCGTCTATGGCGACGGCGGCGCGATTGCGACATCCGATCCGGAGATCGCCCGCAAAGTCACCATGCTCCGCAATCACGGCCGCAAGGATAAATATCTCCACGAAAAAGTCGGCTACAACCTGCGCTTCAATGAAATTCAGGCCGCCGTCGGGCGGGAGCAATTGAAGGTGCTGGATGAGCTCAACGCGGGCCGGCGCCGGGCCGCAGCGTGGTATCGCCGCGAGCTGGCGGGCGTCAAAGGCGTTACCTTGCCGCCCGATGACACGGCCGGGTTGACCGAATCGGTCTATCACATGTTCGTGATCCGGCTTAATAGTCACGATGTTCGGGAAACCCTGGGGCGTAAACTCAAGGAAAAAGGCATTGAAACGGGTGTGCATTATCCCGTGCCCAACCATCAGCAGCCGGCCATCACCGACCTCTACGGCGCGCCGGTCTCGCTGCCCAAAACCGAGGATTACGTCAAGCGCATCCTGAGCCTGCCGATGTTTCCGACGCTGACCGAAGCGGAAGTGAAGACGGTGGCTAACGAGATCAAAGCCTATCTGGTAAGCTAAGGCGATGATCCTACCCCTGGCCGGCACCATCCTGGGCTTTCACGTTAAAGATGCGGATATGCCGCATTCGGTTCTGGATTGGATTTTGCTCAGTGTGGGCATCGCCGGTCAGGCTGTCTTCGGCGGGCGATTTTTCCTGCAATGGATTCACAGCGAACGGCATGGCGAAAGCAAAATCCCCACGTCGTTCTGGTGGCTCAGCGTCATTGGTGTGCTGATGACGGCAAGCTATTTCAGCTACAAGGAAGAATGGGTCGCCCTGCTGGGAAATGGGCCGCAATTGATCCCATACACGCGGAATCTCATTCTCATTTACAAAAAAAAGCCGCCCATACCGACGCCTGACGCACCGGTTGAAGAGCCGGCGGCGCCCGCGGCTTCGGTCCGCCCATGAGCCTCCAGCCCACACTCTCCATCTGCGTCCCCGTCTTTAACGAGGAGGAAAACCTCCCGCTGCTGCACGCCGCCGTCGCTAAGGTGCTGGACGCCAATTCCATCGACGGGGAACTCATCCTCGTTGACGACGGCAGCAAGGACGGAAGTTGGAAAGCAATCGAGTCGCTGGTCGCCAAGGATCCGCGCGTGCGCGGCTTGAAATTCGCCTTCAACTGCGGCGAAACCGCCGCCAGCGATGCGGGCCTGCGCGCGGCGCGCGGGCAATACGTGATGACCATGGATGCCGATCTGCAAAATGATCCGGCGGACATCCCCGCGTTTCTCACGGCGCTTTCGCAAGGATGGGATTGCGTCTGCGGAACGCGCGTCGCCACGCGCGGGAAAGGGGATAGTTTCATTCGCGTCGCCAGCAGCCGCATTGCGAACTGGGTGCGGAATAAATTGAGTGATGAGCAGATTTCCGACGCGGGCTGCACGTATCGTGCCTTCAAGCGCGAATGCGTTCCCAAGCTCAAGCTTTATCGCGGGCTGCACCGGTTCATTCCCACGCTGCTGAAGATGGAGGGATTCACCGTCACGGAAATCGCGGTGACTAACAATCCCCGCCTGCACGGTGAGAGCAAATATGGCGTATGGAATCGGCTCTTCAAAAGCTTTCGCGATCTGTTGGCTATTCGCTGGATGAAGAGCCGGATTCTGGGATACAAAATCGCCACCGAACTGGCGCGAGAGGCGTCATGACCTCCGGCCCGCTGGATCATTCGGTGATCGGCGATTTCTCCTCCCCGCCGCGCCGGCGCTGGCCGATGGCCACGTTGCAGGCGATCTTCCTCCTCAGTGTCCTGATCATCTGGCAAGGGCTCGTGCGCCGGCCTACGCCAAAGGCGTTCGGCATCAGCCTCAATCCGGTCGCGTCGCCTCAGCCCGCGGACACAAAACCGACTCTGCGGGTCGCCACGTTCAATATCGCCGGAGGCGTGTCGCCGACGGATGACCGACTTGATTTGGATCGCACCGCCAAATATCTCAAGGGATTTGATCTTGTCGGTCTGGAGGAAGTGCACGGCGTGTCGGTTTTCGATTGGCGCAATCAGGCGCAAATCCTCGGCGAAACGCTGCATCTCCCCTGGCTGTTCGCCCCCTCGGAAACGCGCTGGTGGCATGATTCGTTTGGGAATGGCGTGCTTTGTGATCTGCAGGTCGATGCGTGGCAGCGATTGCCGCTGTCGACAAGTTTGTCGGCCAGCAACCGATCGCTGCTGCGGTTTCAGACCTACTGGAATAACTCGAAAATCACCGTGCTGGTCACGCACCTGGATCGGCATGAAGATCACGACATTGAACTGGGGGCCGTGCTGGCATCGTTTGACGATTCGCCGCGACCGACGCTGCTGCTGGGCGACTTGAACACCGACACGCTCGATCCGCAGCTTGCCAAACTTCGCCATGATCCGACGGTCACCGATGTGATCGACCAGACCGTGGGGTCGAGTTTGCCCGCGTCGAACGTGGATTGGATTTTCGCGCGCGGCCTGCGCTGCGTGTCGGGAGGATTGATGGACAACGACGCCTCGGATCACAAACTGGCCTGGGCGGAGCTTGCCCTGCCGGTCGCACCGTAGATTCGGAGAGAAAACACAAAATGAACCGCAGAGGCGCAGAGAACGCAGAGGAAAATCCAGATCAAAGGCCTCGAAGGCTCCGATTAATCGCTTTGAATTCCTCTGCGACCTCTGCGCCTGTGCGGTTCAATTCCTTTTCCCCAGCACAAGCTGCGTAATGCCGTTCTACCAATTCAGTTTCGCCTTCCCCAACGCCGGCACGGCCGGTGCGCTGCGCAAGCCGCGCGAGTTGACGCGGCGCACCACGGCGCTTTTGCTGCTCTACGGCTTGACGCTCCTGCTCATCCATCTCGGCGATGCGCGCGTGCTCACGCGCCACGAAGCATTCGCGGCCCAGCCCGGGCGCGAGATGCTCAATAACGGCCGCTTCGCGGATTGGATGCTGCCAAAACTGGCCGGGGCGCCGCGCGAGGCCAAGCCGCCGGGGATGATGTGGCTCATTGCCGCTTCGATTTACATCTTTCGCACGTCGGCGGCGTGGGCGGCGCGCTTTCCTTCCGCCATGGCCGCGATGGCGGTCGCCCTGATGATCGCCCATCTGGCGGCGCGCTGGTTCGGCGACCGGATCGGACGCCTTGCAGGGCTTTTGCAGGTCAGTTTTTCCTACATCATTCTGCAGGCGAAACTCTCCGAGGCGGATATGTCGCTCGTCGCCGCCGTGTGCGCGGCATTGTGCCTCTTTGCCCGCGGCACGATTGACTCTCCCTTTGGCAAAGCAACCGGGTGGCGGGCGCGACTCACGTTCTGGCTCGCGTGTGGGGCGGCGTTTCTCCTCAAGGGACCGATCGGGCTTATCTTCGTTCTGCTCACCATCGTGACATTTCTGTTCGTGCGCCGCCGTCATGGCGAGCGCGACTGGCAGCCGCTCTGGTGGCTGGCTAATCCACTTGGAATCGCGTGCTTTATCATCCTGGTCGTCATCTGGCCCCTGGTCGCGTGGAGACTTGATCCGACGATCGTCCAGGTCTGGCACAGCGAAATGGCCGGCACCGCGAACGGCCAATTCGACAGCGAACCGTTCTATTACTACCTCGGTTCGATCCCCGTCGTCCTGCTGCCCTGGACGCCGCTGGTGATCATCGGGCTTTGGCGCGGGCCCAATATGGAACTGGCCGGCAAACTGGTGAGCCAGGGTGATCGGGCCATGCTGTGGCGATTTCTGCTCTGCTGGTTCATCCCGGGCGTGATCTTTTTATCGCTGGCGATGAAAATGAAACACCACCATTATCCGATGCCGGTGCTGCCTCCGCTGACGATCCCAGCGGCCCTGGGGCTGGATTATTATGTCAGACGCCAGATGAGCCGGCCGCAGGGGTTGGTCTGGCCGTGGTTTTTAGGCGGGTGCATTGCGGCAGGGGCGATTGTCAATGCGGTGCCTTCGATTCCGCACGATTTCAAGCCGCCAATCCTGCGATTGATCGCGATCTTCGCCGTCGGAGGTCTGATCTATCTACACTTTGAGCGGCAGCGCCGCCCCAGCCTCATGATCGCCGCTTGCTTCCTGACCCTTTGGGCCGCGGCTGTCGGCGAGCAGACGTGGCTCATGCCGGTGCAGGACGACTACCGCTATCAGGCTGATTTCGCACGCGCCGCGAACGGCCTGGTGCCGCCGGGCGTTCCGATCTACATGCTGGGCCACCGCGAGGAGGAGCAGGAGGCGGAATACGCCTATTACCTGCGATTCCCGATGCAGCGACTGCAATCCGCGGAAGACTTTAAGCAGATTGTCGCCAAACAAAACGCTCCCACGTACGCGATCGCTCCTGCTGGTTTTCTCCCGGAACTGACGGGAGTCGGCCAAATTCAGACGCTCTCAAAGTGCTCAGGGCTTCGGCCCAAGGAGACCGAGTCGGACCGATTCGAATTGCTACGAGTAATTCCCGCGGGATCTGATACGCCCAGCTTGAAAGCTTCGAGCGGGCCTTGAGTTTTGTAGGTCGGGCTTTAGCCCGACGCCGGCGGGCTAAAGCCGCGCCCTACGATGGGCCAGCAACCAACTTAAAGATTCGCCGAATCGAGGGAGTTGCTGGTGATGTTGATGCCGCATTCCAGTTTTTCGGCCTCCGCCCAGCGGCCGCTGCGCGGGTCGGCGCCGATCTGGATGGGGCGCGTGCAACTCAAGGGGTTGCATCCAATGGACGTGTACCCCTTTTCCCACAGCGGATGGTAGGGAAGATCATGCTTCTTTAAGTAGCCGTGCACGTCGCGCGATTTCCAATTCAAGAGCGGCGAAATCGCCAGGCAGTTATACCGCGAAGAATGCTCGATAAACCGCCGGTCGTGGCGCGTCGATGCCTGGTCGCGGCGGATGCCACGCAGCCAGGCGCGGGGGGTCAATTCCTTCATGGCCCGCTCAAATGGCTCGTTCTTGTTGGCGGCGCAGCAGGCGTTGATGTCCTTCCGCCAGGCGGGATTGTCCTCGCCGGCGCGGTGGAGATATTCGCGCGGATCGTTGCGCGTCCGGTAGGTCCAGACATTCAAATCCAGCCGCCGGCGCAACTGCTCCATGAATAAATGGGTCTCGGCGAAGATGAAACCGGTGTTCACGAAGATGACTTTAATTCGCGGCAAAACGCGTGTGACCATGTGCAACATCACGGCGGATTCGGCGCCGAAGCTGCTGGACATCACTGCATCACCGTCAAATCGCGCCGCGGCCCAGGCCACAATTTTCTGCGGCTCAGTCTGCTCAAACTGCTCGTTGAGCTCGGACAGATCGAATTCTTCAATCACGCCGGCCATTACCGTTCCTCTTTGTTCTCTCGACCAGGGCGTCGAAAAACTCCCGAGGCACGCGATTTCCGCGGGCCTTGCCCAGGTCGATGTCCTTCTTGTTCGTCCCATGAAAATCGCTGCCGCCGGTCTTCAACAATCCATGGCGGTCAGCCAGATCAGTGTACTTGGCCACCAGCGTCTGGTCATGGTCACTGTGAATCACCTCAATCCCGGCCAGTCCTAAGTCGATCAGGTCCTTTACCACGCGCTGCAACTGGGCGTCATTCTGGGTGCGAAGCTGAATCGGGTGGGCCAGCACGGGCAATCCGCCGGACGCGAGGATCATCTCCATCGCCTGTCGGCTGGTGAGCCGCTCTTTGTCAAAATACGCTAAGCCTCCGGGGGCAAGATACTTATCGAACGCCTGCTTGATGGAACCGACATAGCCTTTGGCCAGCAAAATCGCCGCGATATGGGGCCGGCCGACGACGACTCCGCCGGCTTTGGCTTCCACTTCTTCCATGGTGACGGCCACGCCAAGCTCGCGCAGTTTTGCGACGATCTTGGGATTGCGATTGTCGCGGCCGGCGAGCAAGGTCTTGGTCAACTCGCTGAGAACGCGGCTTTGGGGATCGATGCCGTAGCCGAGCAGGTGCATGGTGCCGGGGTGGGGATACTCGCAACTGATTTCGATGCCGGGGAGAAAATCCAGGCCCACTTTCTTCGCCTCGTCGGCTGCTTCGGCAATGCCGCCGATAGTGTCGTGATCGGTCAGCGCCAGCGCCGACAGGCCGCGATCCACGGCCAGGCGCACCACCGCCGCCGGCGACAGAGTTCCGTCCGACGCCGTTGAGTGGCAATGAAGATCGACGAATCCGTTTTTCATTGGGGAAAATCAGGTCGGCCCGCAGTCAACGTCACCCAGGTATCCGCCCAGCCGGAGGTAGCTGATGATATGCTCGGCCGCTTCCGGGGGCGATGTCTGCTCCGTGTCGATCACCAGTTCCGGCATCTGCGGCGGCTCGTAGGGATCATCAATGCCGGTGAATCCTTTGATCTGACCGGCCCGCGCTTTCTTGTATAGGCCCTTGGGATCGCGCTTCTCGGCGGCGTCCAGGGAGACTTTCACGAACACCTCCACAAAATCCCCCGCCGTCATCCCGGCCCGCACCGCATCGCGGTCGCGCCGATAGGGGCTGATGAAACTGGCGATAACGATCATTCCGCTATCGGTGAACAGCTTGGCCACCTCGCCGA
>JBEKYH010000206.1:0-8428 GCA_049511115.1 Tepidisphaeraceae bacterium
CCAAACCGGCGAGTCACCCCTGATCGCGAAGACCCCTGAATTGGTAAGCGGGCCCTTCGCATGGACCGCCGCGGCTGGACCGAAGCAGATCGTATAGCACTGCGCCAGGGCGGCTCGGACCGTTTGTTCCGATATCTGGCCCCGTCGAACTGTCCCGTCGGCCATTTGAATTGTCATGGTGACCGGCGGGCCAAAGGCTTCATACACCAGGGCGATCTTTCCCCCGGCAGCTTTTGCGACCAGATCCAAGATGCAATCGCCCCGCTGCACCCAGGTATCCGCGTCAAGCCAGACGTACGTGTCGTACCCCGGAAAACATCGCGGCAGGAATGGCCGGTTTACCATTGCGCGATACCAACTCGGGGCTGTCGCGCGCAGCGGAAAATCGATGCACCATCCCGGAATTACAATGGTGTGAACCCGCGCCTCCAGCAGCCGAAGTTGCGCCGGAGTGAATCCCAGATCAAAAACACAGACTTGAAACCGAGGCCCCAAACGCGCGGCTTCCAATGAGGCCAGCAGATCATTTACAAGGTCAAAATAGCCCTCATTGCCCGCCATGACGATTGCAACCGATGCTTCAGGCGCCGATGATGACTTTGCGCCTGCCTGTTCATTAGCGTGAGTTGGATCAGGAGTCATATCCGTTTCCGTTCCTGGGTCTTCATTGAGCTATTTATTATCGGACGGGTGCTGAATTTCCACTTTCCCGCTTGCCGCGCCCACCACACATATCGTACCCCATAGGTGCCGGAACGAGCCGCTGTGCTTGGACAAAGCACTTTTTTCAGGACCGTCGTACCGACAGGAGAATCGGAAAATGTCCATTCAAGACTGGCAACAGACCGGGGCTGTGGGAAGCTCGGCTTTGGAGCCGCCCAACCGAGGCGACGACGCCCCTTCCGCCATCGGATTATTCGACCGCACGCAGCGCAAGGCCCTCGCTTCAGAACCCCCGGCATGCGATTCGCCCGACCCGGCCTATTGGCCGCCCGAGGCCCGGATGATCCTGTCCGCTCTCGAAGCCGCTGAATCCACTCACCACGAAAACCGCCGCGCCACGCCGCGGACGCTCTATCAGGTCCAGGCTTCCCTGTACCTCTTCAGCGATCCCGATGGTTCCCCGGCCTGGAAGCTCTACACCCGCGATGTCAGCTCCCGCAGCCTCGGCTTCCTGACCCCCCACCGCCTCCCCCTCGGGTACGGCGGCATCGTCGAACTGCCCGGCCCCGACGGCAAGCCAATCCGGGCCCACTGCACCCTTTTCCGCTGCCGGCAGACCGCCCGGGGCTGGTATGAAGGCGCATTAAGCTTCCATCGCAAACAATGGGCATTGGCCGGCGAGTCCCCCAGCGATGAAACCGACTGATATGGGCGTAGACTCAACGCCGCACTGGAGATCGAGGGGCCAATTGGGGGCAACTCGATCTCCAATTGTTTTGGCAAATAGCTCGAACCCTAACGGTAATTGGATCGTATTACTTTCTGATCGATCCTCCTTCCCTGGGTGGCGTGGGACGCCGAGAGGCCCACGCCACCTTTTTTTAATCCATTTATGATACAGTAGCCGGATGGCGCTCATCGACACGATCGGCGAGGATTTCGACCAAGCCGTACGCATCAAGGGAAACAACCTGTTTCAGCGGGGCGCGGTGGACGTTGTCCGCCTCACGCACCGCTCCGTAGCCGCCGCCGTCCAGGGCGAGCGGCGCTTCATCGTTGAAATCGACTGGGACGGCGGATACTTCGATTACGAATGCTCCTGCGACGACTTCCAGATCAAGGGCCAGGCATGCAAGCACATCTGGGCCACCTTGCTTGAGGCTCAGGCGCGCAATCGCCTGCCCAAGGAAGAAATGATCGAATCCACCGGGCCATCAGCGCCGCAGGTGACCGCCGGCGCGGCGGAGGAGTCAATCGCCCTTGATGTCCCGCTCGCAAACGGCAGTGGCGTGATGCGGTCCTCAAAACCTCCCATCTGGAAGCACCGCCTCGCGACGCTGCGAACGCAAATGTCCTATCGCCGTCAGGCGGCCCCCGAACCCTGGCCGTCAAACCGCGAAATCATTTATGTGGTCGATCTTCCGGCGACGCTCGAAGGCCGAGGCGTGCAGATCGACCTCATGAACCGCGGCAAGCGCCGCGACGGCCAATGGGAACGGCTCAAAACCGTCAAACGCCTGCGGCGCAACCAACTGGCGACATTCCCCGACCCGCTCGACCGCCAGATTCTGCAGATGCTCGCCGGCACCGAGACCAGCGAATACGGCTGGGGCTACGGCGCCTGGGAGGAACGCGAAATCCCCCGCCGCTACCGCCTCTCTGAAGGCTCCTTCGACAACATTCTAAGGCTCATGTGCCACACCACCCGCTGCCGCCTGCGCCATCATCCCCAGGAAACCAATCCTCCCCCCCTCGCCTGGGACGACGCCGGCATCTGGCAGTTCGTCGTCAGCCTCAAGCGCGATGCCAGCGGCGTTTGGAAAGTGGACGGATTCTTCCGCCGCGGCGAAGATCGCCTGGAGATTAACGAACCCGAGCTTCTCGTCAGCGGCGGCCTGATCTTCGCCCACGGCAAGGTCGCCCCCCTCAATGACGGCGGCGCGTTCGAACTGATCGGCCTGCTCCGCCGCGACGAAAAGCTCGCCGCCCGGTCCGGCCAGGAGCGCGAGTTGCTCGCCGAATTGCTCACCCTCCCCCGCCTCCCCGAATTTGAACTGCCCGAGGCACTCGGCATCGCCCAGCTTCGCCCACCTCCCCGGCCCAAGCTCAAAATCCGCCGCCCCGGCAAGGATCAATTCCCCCAACCCGACGCCCTGCGCGGCGAGATGTGGTTTGACTACGACGGCCAGACCATCGCCGCCGACCAACCCAATTCCGCGATTTTTCTCGCCGAACAGGGAAAACTCATCCATCGCGACCTCGCCGCCGAGCGCGCCGCCGCCGGCCGCTTGCGAGGATTAGGCTTCCGCCAGCAATTTGATCTCGCCCTCCGCGCCCCCTCCTTGATGATCCTTCCCCGCGCCCTCCCCGCCGCCGTTCGCGCCCTCGCCCAGGAGGGCTGGCGCATCGAGGCCGAAGGCAAGCTCTATCGCAACCCCGGCCCGCTTAACATCGAAGTCCGCAGCGGCATCGACTGGTTCGAAGTGCATGCCGTCGTCGATTTCGACGGTAAACACATCGCCCTCCCCCGGCTTCTTTCCGCCCTGCGCCGCGGCGAAAATACCGTCGCCCTCGACGACGGAACCATCGGCATCCTCCCCGAGGATTGGCTCAACAAGTACGGCCTCCTCGCCGGCATGGGCGAGGAACAATCCGACCACCTCCGCTTCAAGAAATCCCAGGCCGGCCTCCTCGACGCCCTTCTTGCCTCGCGCCCCGAAGTCGTCGTCGACGTCGCCTTCAGCGCCGCCCGCGAGGCCCTGCGCAATTTCGACGGCATCGGTCCCCAGGAACCCCCGGCCGGATTCATCGGCGAACTTCGCCCCTATCAAAAAGAAGGACTGGGCTGGATGGATTTCCTGCGCCGTTTCTCCTTCGGCGGCTGCCTCGCCGACGACATGGGCCTCGGCAAAACCGTCCAGGTCCTCGCCCTCCTCGAAGCGCGCCGTCAGGCCGACATGGGCACTTCCCTCGTCGTCGTGCCCCGTTCCCTGATCTTCAATTGGAAGGCCGAAGCCGCTCGTTTCGCCCCGCAAATTCGCATTCTCGACCACACCGGTCCCTTCCGCGATAAAACCGCCGCCGCCTTTAGCCAATACGATCTGGTCCTGACCACCTACGGCACGTGCCGCAACGACGCCGTTTTCCTCAAAGATTTCACCTTCGATTACCTGATCCTCGACGAAGCCCAGGCCATCAAAAACGCCGGCAGCGAATCCGCCAAAGCCGTCCGGCTGCTCAACGGCCGGCACCGTCTGGCCCTCAGCGGAACGCCCGTCCAAAACCATCTCGGCGAATTGTGGAGCCTCTTCGAGTTCCTCAACCCCGGCATGCTCGGCGCCAGCGGCGCACTGTCCGCCGCGGGAGGAGCCAAGAATCTCGACGCCGAAACCGCTCAGGCCCTCGGCCGCGCTCTTCGCCCCTTCATCCTCCGCCGCACCAAGGACCAGGTGGCCCGCGATCTTCCCGAACGGCTCGAGCAAACCATCTATTGCGACCTCGACCCCGCCCAGCGCAAACAGTACGACGAGCTGCGCGACCACTATCGCCAGGCCCTCTGGACCAAAATCGCCCAGGACGGTTTGGCCAAGAGCAAAATCATGGTCCTCGAAGCCCTCCTCCGCCTGCGCCAGGCGGCCTGCCATCCCGGCCTTATCGACAAGACGCGCACCGCCGAGAGAAGCGCCAAGCTCGATACACTCATCTCCCGCCTCAACGAGGTTCACGAGGAAGGCCACAAAGCCCTGGTCTTTTCACAGTTCACCAGTTTGCTGGCCATCGTGAAACAGCGGCTCGACACGGAAAAAGTCCCCTACGAATACCTCGACGGCAAAACCCGCGACCGCCAGGAGCGCGTCGAGCGATTCCAGAACGACCCCGAATGCAAACTCTTCCTGGTCAGCCTTAAAGCCGGCGGTCTGGGCCTCAATCTCACCGCGGCCGAATACGTCTTCCTCCTCGACCCCTGGTGGAATCCCGCCGTCGAAGCCCAGGCCATCGACCGCGCCCACCGCATCGGCCAGACCCGCCGCGTCTTCGCCTACCGCCTCATCACCCGCGACACGGTCGAGCAAAAAGTCCTCGATTTGCAAAAGACCAAGCGCGATCTGGCCGACGCCGTTATTACCGCCGACAATCGCACGCTGGCGACGCTGAAGAAGGAAGACCTGGAACTTCTGCTTTCCTAAAAGGCGCGATCGATGCGAAGGTGGTTATTGGGAATCACAGCGATCCTCGCCGGTTGCGGCGGCTCGCGCCCCGCAACGGCTCCCCTCTCTACACCAACATCCCAGGCCAACGCCCTGCGTTTCCTGGCCCTTGGCGATTCCTACACCATCGGCGAAAGCGTCGCCGAAAACGACCGCTGGCCCGTCCAACTTGCCGCCGCCTTACGCAACAAAGGCGTCAATATCGCCGACCCCACCATCATCGCCACAACGGGTTGGACCACCGCCGACCTCTCCAACGCCATGGACCACGCCGACCTCCGCCCCCCCTACGATCTCGTCGGCCTCCTCATCGGCGTCAACAATCAATTCCAAGGCCGCAGCGAAGACGAATACCGCCAGCAATTCGCAGATCTTCTGAAACGGGCCATTCATCTCGCCGGCGACCGCAGCACCCACGTCATCGTCCTCTCCATTCCCGACTGGGGCGTCACCCCCTTCGCCAGACAATTCGGCGCCGACCCCGCCACCGTCGGCGCTGCCATCGACCGCTTCAACGCCATCAATCGCCAGTTCACCCTCCAGGACGGCGCCGCCTACGTAGACATCACCCCCCTGACCCGAGATCGGCGCGATTTGGTTGCTGACGACGGGTTGCACCCTTCGGGACAGATGTATGAAAAGTGGGTTGAGCTTGCTTTACCGGTGGCTGAGGAGGCGCTAAAGCCATGAAGGTCAGATCTCGCCCAGCTTGCCTAAGCGCTTAGTCCAGTACCGCGGATGCCGATGAAGGTGCATTATGGCAATTACGATCACCTTGCCGCGCACAATGCCGTAGAGAACCCCGTAAGGGAACCGACCAACCAGACGCCGCCGTACTTGGCGCGTGATCGCTGGCCATCTTCTCGGGTACTGTTCTATGTCCGCAGTCGCTCGCTCAATAGCGTCGAGAAACTGTCTCCCCAATCCAGCAACTTGGAATTCGTAAAACTGCGCCGCCTCCAACATCTCCAACCGCGCTTCGTCGAAAAGAATGGATTTCATGACCGCAGGGCTGCCCTGGCTTCGGCAATTGCCTGTTTGGTGCTCATCACCTTTGTCCGCCCCGCTAGATAGGCGCGATATCGTCGCTCTGCTTCCTCAATCCAAGCGCGCTCGGTTTCGGTGGGATCTTCAGCATCCAACGTGGATAAAAGCGCCGCCGCCAGCTTACTGCGGGCTTGCAGCGGAAGCTTCAATGCTGCGGATTCGATTGCTTTCTGCGTCATGGTTGTATTTTATCATATTCCAAAATTGTAAAAACACCACAATATGCCCGATTCACCAGAGCAACTGAATTCAGAATCCACCTCCGCATTTCCTTCCTCCGCGTCTCAGCGTTCATTCCTCTTCCCGAACCCCAAGCAACCGCCCCCCACCAAGTTTCGCTGATCGGCTGTCCGCTTGAGTTGTCATCTCCCCCCCTTATTCTCTATTATTCCCTCTGGTCGCCTTTACAAGGGTCTCGCTCATGGAACGTCGCAAATTCGGAAACACGCCTTTGGAAGTCTCCGCCGTCAGTCTCGGTTGCTGGATCTTCGGCGTCGATTGGTGGGGCCACTACACCGACGAAGCCGCCATGAAGCTCATGCGCTTCAGCTTCGATCAGGGCATCACCTTCTTCGACAGCGGCGACGCCTACGGCAACGGCCGCGCTGAAGCGCTCCTCGGCAAATTCGCCCAGGAAATCGGCCGCGACAGAATCGAGATCGGCGGAAAATTCGGCTATGACTTCTATTCCGACCCCGGCACTCCCGGCAGCCACAAGGAGCGTAAGCAGGATTTTTCCCCCAAATTCCTCCGCTTCGCATTGGAGCAATCGCTCCAGCGCCTCGGCGCCGATCACATTGATCTCTACATGGCCCACAACATAAAACTCCCCCAGTTCCGCGATGATCTCTTCGCCGAACTCGACAAAATCCGCGATGAGGGCAAGATCGGCGTATGGGGCGTCTCCCTAGGCCCCGCCATCGGCTGGCGCGAGGAAGGCGTCAAGGCCATCATGGACCACGGCGCCAAAGCCGTGCAGACCGTCTTCAACATGTTCGAGCACAACCCCGGCCGCGAATTCTGCGAAACCGCCCGCGCCTATAACGCCGGCGTCCTCGCCCGCGTGCATGACAACAGCAGCATTCTCAAGGAAAAAGTAAAAATCGACACCACCCTCGGCGCCGACGACCATCGCAAATTCCGCGACGAGGCATGGAAAATCTACGGCTTGAAGAAACTGGAGCTCATTCGCCATTACGCCGCCGACCACGGCATGACCGTTCACCAACTCGCCTGCAAATGGCTGCTGATGGAGCCGGCCCTCACCAGCATCACCGGCACGTTCCTCGATGAGGCCGAGATCGCCGAGGCTTGCGGCGCCTGCGACAAACCCAATCTCTCCGCCGCCGAAATGCGCCAAATCGCCGACGATTACGCCCGCGACTGGGGCCTCGGCCCCGAGGCCCATCCCTGCGACATCAAGAGCAGCATAGATCCCAGCGGCCGCACCCGCAGCAGCTATGTCGCGCCCCCAATCGCCGGCGAACTCAGTCCCGCCGGCGCGACGGCGTAACCCAAGAATGCCCGATTTGAAATACGTCATCCTCTGGCATGACCAAATCGCGCAGCCCCATTTTGATTGGATGTTTGAGACTTCGCCGGGATCGCCCCTCGCCACCTGGCGCGCAGCAGTCTGGCCGCCCACGCAAACAACTCTCCTGGAGCGCCTCCCCGATCATCGCGCCGATTACCTGGTTTTTGAGGGAAAGCTAAGCAAGGATCGCGGCCAGGTCCACCGCGTAGAGTCGGGTCACTGCCAAATCGAGGCCACCGACAACCTGTGGATTATCCGCCTCACCGATCGCGCCTTTCCCCCCTCTCCATGTACTCAGGGAGAGGGCCGGGGTGAGGGTTCTTCGGCTGTGCCGAAAAGTCTGACTCTGCGCATTGCAAAAACCACGGGAAATTCCTGGCAATGCTCCCCTATTCCCCCCGCGCCAGCTTAACGAACGCCGCCCCCCGCTGCTCAAAATTCACAAACTGATCGTAGCTCGGATACGCCGGGCTAAGCAGCACAATATCCCCCTCACTGGCGATCTTGCGCGCCAACCCCACCGCAACCGCCAAGTCCCCGCAATGGTAAACCGCCGGCTTGTCTCCCTGCCGCATTCTTTCCAATTCCCCCGCCAGCATCGCCCCGGTGCTTCCGATGCACAAAATAGCCTTGGCCCTCTCCAGCAGCGCCCGGCACATCGCTTCAATCGGCAAATGCTTATCCTTCCCCCCGATGATCTGAATCACCTTCCCCGCCGGAAATGCGTCCAGCGCCGCCACCGCCGCGTCCGGAATCGTCGCGATGGAATCGTTGTAACAGCGCACGCCGTGCGACTGATGAACGATCTCCAGCCGATGCGGCAACCCCTGAAATCCGGCCATCGCGGTCTGTGCCTCGTCCCAGGTAATGCCCGCGATGTGCGCCGCCGCAAACGCCCCCTGCGCGTTAAGCTGATTGTGCCGCCCGGGAATATGCAAGTCGAATTCGCGGCAGCCGTCCAGTTTGTATGTCACCA
>JBEKYH010000207.1:0-8339 GCA_049511115.1 Tepidisphaeraceae bacterium
TCGCTCATTATCACGGGCAGATTTGGAACGCCGCGGAGCTGGCCCGCGCGCTGGCGGTCAATGAACCGACCGTGCGGCGATATCTCGACCTCCTCACCGGCGTTTTCATGGTGCGGCAGCTTCAGCCGTGGTATGAGAACATTGGCAAGCGCCAGGTGAAGGCGCCCAAGGTATATGTCCGCGACAGCGGTTTGCTGCACTCGTTATTGGGCATCCCGAGCCAGCGAGACTTGGAGGGTCATCCCAAAGTGGGCGCATCGTGGGAGGGATATGCCGTGGAAGAGATAATTAAAGCAATCAAGCCCGACGAAGCATATTACTGGGCGACCTATCACGGAGCGGAACTCGACTTGCTCCTTTTCAAGAATGGCCGGCGCATCGGCGTGGAATGCAAACGGGCGGATGCGCCCACGCTTACGCCGTCGATGAAGACCGCGCTGATCGACCTGAAGCTCGACGAATTGCACGTCGTCTATCCGGGAGACCGGCAGTATTCGTTGGGGGCTAAAGTCGATGTAGTCCCGTTGGCGCAGTTCGTATACGCCAAATAACAGACAAACAGACCGGCGATTTCTAATACCGCCTCTGCCACGGCCGTCCGGAACCTTGCCCGCGCGGGGGATAGCCGCCGCGGTAGGCGTCTCGTTCGCCGCGCCGGTCGTCCTGGCTGTCGGGGTCGTAGTAGGAATCGCGCCGGTCGGAAACATCCAGCAATTCCAGGGGCATTTCCGTTAGAAACGGGCTGTTGATGGTAGGCTCGTTGCGGCCGCGCATGCTGCGCCAGGCGGCGCAGGAGAGGATCAGCCGTTCCTGCGCGCGGGTGATGCCGACGAAGCAGAGACGCCGTTCTTCTTCCATGCCGGTGGGGTCTTCGCGGGCTCGTGAGTGAGGGAGGCATCCGTCTTCAAGGCCAATGATGGCGACAATGGGAAACTCCAGGCCCTTGGCGGCGTGCAGGGTCATCAATGTGACAGCGCCGCCGGAGCCTTCAACGCGGTCGGCGTCGCTGACCAGGCTGACCGCTGCGAGGTAATCGGAAAGCGCGCCGTCGGGATGTTCGGCGTCGTATTCGGCGGCGGATGAAATCAGTTCGTTGACGTTGGGGATTTCGTTTTCCTTGGTGGGGTCGAGCTTTTTGAGCATGGCCTCCAGGCCGCTGCGCTGGTAAACCTCCTCCAGGATCGGCTGCACCGCGCCGCGCTTGGCGGCTACCGTCTGGAAACTCTCCATCAACTGCACGAATGACTGGACCGACCGCACCGCGCGCGGGGCGAGATGGCTCACCTGATCGGCCTGCTTCATCGCATCCCAGAGGGATGTGTTATTGAGTGCCGCATGCGCGTTGAGGTAATTAATCGTCGCGTCGGAGATGCCGCGCGGGGGCACGTTGGCGATGCGCTCCAGGCCCACCGCGTCATGCGGATTCACCGCCGCCCGCAGGTAGGCCAGCACATCCTTGATCTCCTTGCGGTTGTAAAACTCCACGCCGCGGGCGATCTGATAGGGAATGCCGGCGCGGCGGAGGGCGTCCTCCATCACGCGCGACAAGCTGTTCATCCGGTAGAAGATGGCCATCGAGCTCCAGGGGAATTCGCCCTGGGAATTCAATCGCTTTAATCGCGCTGTCACCTGCTCGGCTTCATCGTGTTCGTCGCGGCACAAAAGCAGGGCCGCTTTTTCGCCCTGGGCGTTTTCCGTCCACAGGGCTTTTTCCTTGCGGCGGCGGTTATAGCTGATCAGTTTGGACGCGATGGCCAACACCGTTTTGGTGGAGCGGTAATTGCGTTCGAGGCGCACGACGGTGGCGTCGGGATAATCTTTTTCAAAATCCAGGATGTTGGAGATATCCGCGCCGCGCCAGGCGTAGATGGATTGATCGGGGTCGCCGACGACCGTCAGGTTGCGGTTCTTGCGGGCCATCGCATGAGCCAGGATGTACTGGGCGTGATTGGTATCCTGGTATTCGTCGATAAGGATGTGCACGAAGCGATTCTGCAGGTCCTCCAGCACTTGCGGTTTGGCTCGCAGCGCCAAGCACGTTTCCATGAGCAAATCGTCAAAATCCAGCGCGTTATTGGCTTTGAGCAGCGCCTGGTATTTCGTGTAAACGCGGCCGGCGATGCGCTGATAAATATCGCCGGCGGCCTGGGAATACTGGCTGGGGGTTTGCAGATGATTCTTGGCCTTGCTGATGGCGCTGTGGACCGACGCCGGTGGATAATGGGTGCTGGAAATGCCCAGTTCCTCCAGGGCCTGCTTGATGAGCTTGGTCTGGTCGGCGGAATCGAAGACGGAGAAATTCGCGGGAATTCCCAGCACGGGCGCGTAATGCTTGAGGATGCGCAGGCAGAGGGAGTGAAACGTGCAGATCATCGGCGAGGGCTGTTCGAGGCGGCCCCAATCGCGCGGGGGGCGCTCGAGCACGTCGGCGACGCGCTGCTTCATTTCGCCGGCGGCTTTGTTGGTGAAGGTGATGGCCAGGATGGAAGAGGGCAGCGCACCCTGGCTGATGAGGTAAGCCACGCGGCGAGTGATGACGCGCGTCTTGCCGCTGCCGGCGCCGGCGACGATGAGCAGCGGCCCGCCTGGCTGGATCACGGCCTGTCGCTGCGGCTCGGTTAAGTCCTTTAAGAGATCGGCTGGATCGTTCACGAGAGAACTATAGCCGGGCGCGGCGGTGATTCAATCCTGGCGAACCGGTCCGCGCGCAGGGCAATCGCGTTCGGCCGCGTTCCTCTGGTCCCCTCACCCCGAAGCTCTCACTGAGTACAGGGCGAGGGGGGAAGAGGGTAAGACCGCGCAATGCAATCTGTCGATTCATGCGGCGTGATCCGTTAGATTGAGCGCGAGGGGACCGTTCAACGACACCAAGGAGTTTCATGGTAGTCAGAAAGTTCGTCGCATTGCTCGCGCTGGGATTATCGCTCGCCGCGGTTCCCGCGCTCGCGCAGCCCGCCACGCAGCCAACACAGTTGCTCAAACTTCACGCCGCCGCCGTTACCAGCGGCGACGTGCATTTGTACTGGTACGACCTCACCGGCGTCACGCCGCGCTACCTGATCGAGCGCTCCGAGGACGGCACGACGTTCAAGCCCGTGGGCAACCAGCAGGGAGGCAGCGCTACGGCGCGATATGACGTGGACGAAGTCAACAATGTCCAGCCAAACACGCACTACTGGTATCGCCTGAATGCGGCCGACGCGGCGCGAACGACTCTCTCCGAACCGGTCGAGGTGCGCACGCCGCATAAGAATATGCTCGAGGTCATCCGGGGGCAGACCACCCTGACCATCGACGATCTCAAGGATGTCAGCTTCTGGGGCGCCAGCGTGTGGGCGGCCACGAAACTGCTCGCCTCGGTCCTGCCGCAAGTGCTGGTGGCTGTTCTCATTTTCCTGATCTTCTATGTCGTCCATCGCGTCACCCGTCGCGTGGTGGCCAGCAGCATGAAGCGGGCCAACCTAGACAGCGGCATTCATGAACTGCTCCTGACGCTGCTCAAATGGTCGATCCTGGGATTCGCCATTGTCGTCGCCTGCGATCAGGTCGGCCTGCACATCACGACATTGCTGACCGGCATATCCATCGGGGCTTTGGCCATTGGTTTTGCGGCCCAGGACACGCTGGCCAATTTCATCGCCAGCATCCTGATTTTCTGGGATAAGCCGTTCAAAGTCGGCGACTGGATCACCATGGACGGCCAGTACGGCAAAGTCCTGCGCGTGACTTTCCGCACCACGCGGATTTTGATGCCCACCGGCGATATCCTGGCCACTCCCAACACGCTGATCATGGGAACGAAACTGCTGAATCACAGCTCCAATCCGATCAATTGGGTGAATGTTCCCATTGGAATTCCCACGTCGATGCCAATCGAAAAGGCGCGGGCGGCGCTTTTGGCGACTTGCGACGGCGATCAGCGGATCATGCCCGACCCCAAGCCCAAGGTTGTTGTTGACAGCGTCAATCCCGACTCGGTCAAACTCTTCCTGTGCATGTGCATCACCGATGAGGGGCAGCAGTCCGCGATCCTGCAGGATTATCTCGAGAAGGCGAAGAATGCGCTCGACCAGATCAAGGCGTGACGCGGCGTTTTGGACCGCCCCAAAGTTGACGTGATCTGAATCAAAATTTAATACGCCTTGCGAGCGGCTGCCGATAGTCACGTTGTTGTCGGATGTGTAACGCGGGTTGCCCCGCTTCAGAACCTGGGGCGCAAAAGGGGAAGAGTCCCGGGAAGTTGAAAAAACCCGACGTGGTCGAACACGCCTATGTGTTCGGCCACGTTTGCGTTTTGGGTTGGTTGATACATGGAGGAGAGTCGTTTATGGGAGATGACCAAACCCCCACGAGCCAACGACCTTCGCGACGCCGCGGAATCCTTATCGTCGACGATGAGGTGGACATCCGCGAGCTGCTCAGCTTCGCGATGAAAATGGCGGGATTTGAAGTCTTTCTTGCCGCCGATGGAATGGTCGCCGCCCGCACCTACCGCCGGCAGCATCGGCAGATCGACATCGTGCTGCTGGATGTGCAGATGCCCCTGTGGGATGGCCCGCGCACGCTGGAGGTATTGCAGGCCTTTCACTCGACGGTGCGCTGCTGCTTCATGAGCGGCGATCTAGGCCGCTACACCGAAGAATTCCTCCGCGACGCAGGGGCGCTGATGGTCTTTCAAAAACCCCTGTCGGCGGGAGCGCTGGGGCAAACGCTGATGGATCTGGCGATGGCGCCGGAGCCATGCCCTCGGGTTGAGGTTACGGTACAGAATTCGTGAGGGAGAAGAAGAATGAACGCCGAGACGCAGAGACGCCGAGAAGAAAATGCGGGACAAAGAGCACCAGCTTTCGAATTCCTTCGCGTCTTCGCGTTGAATTCTTTGAGTTTTATTCTCGGCGTCTCTGTGTCTCGGCGTTCATTCCTCTTTTCCGTGCCTCTCACGCGGCCGTAGTGCTGCTTTTTTTGTGTTTGCGGGGGACTGCCAGCGTCGGCACGAGGCTGCGGGCGGCGCGGGCCACGTCGGGGTTGGCTTCGCTGATGCCGGGGTATTTGGAGGCCAGGGCGGCGAGGAAATGCTCGTAGGCTTCGCTGTCGAGGGGGAGATCGACCGCCTGGCGCTTCAGCCCGCTCATGAGCATCGCGTTGCCGATCTCCAGGCCGTGCGCGCCGTCGGTTCCCGGCGCGATCAGCGGCTCGTCCTTCAAAATCGCGTTGATGAAGTTCTGCGTGATGAGCTTGTGTGCGTCCTTGGGCTCGGGGGGAAACTCCATCGTCTCATCGTGCGTCTGCGCCCCGCGCGTGTTGGCCGCGCCGGTTTCGCGCAGGGTTCGGACCGATTGGTCCGTGCGCCGAAGCGTCACGCGCCTTGGCTCGGAGATCAGCAGGCCATTATCCCCGGCGATCTCCAGGCGATTGGTGCCGGGGGCCTCGCCGGTGGCGGTGATGAATTGGCCGATGCAGTTGTGCTCGTATTCGAGAATCGCGCTGACGTCGTCTTCGACTTCGATATTGGGATGGCTCGCCGCGATGCGGGCCAGGGCGGTGATGCGCTGGGGCATCATCTGCGTGAGCCACCAGAGCAGGTCAAGGTTATGCGGGCATTGGTTCAGCAGCACGCCGCCGCCTTCGCCGTCCCAGGTGGCGCGCCATCCGCCTGAGGCGTAGTAGGCGTCGGTGCGGAACCAGTCGGTGATGACCCAGGTGATGCGCGAGATCGGGCCCAGCTCGCCGGCGGCGAGGCGGCGCTTCATTTCCGCGTAAATCGGCCAGGTGCGCTGTTGGAGCATGAGGGCGAATTTAAGCTGCGGATATTGCAGCGACGCGGCGATGACCTGCCGAGCCTGCTTGACGCTCACCGCCAGCGGCTTTTCGCACAGGACATGCACGCCCGCCGCGAACGCCGCCAGGGCGATGGCGGGATGCTGAAAGTGCGGCGTGGCGATGATGATCGCATCGACGCAGCGCGCATCGAGCATTTTCTGATAGCTGCTGAACGCCGGGACGGAGTGCTCGTGCCCGAGCTTTTCGGCCAGCGGCGCGTGCGCGTCGCAAACCGCGGCGAGCTTCGCGCCGGCAAGTTTGTTGAGATACCCCAGATGACGGCTGCCGATGCTGCCAAGACCGATGACGCCAAAGCGGACGGTGTCCATGTCCTTTTGTTCCTGAACCTTTCCTGTTGTGCCGGCTCCGGAGCGGGGGAAGCCAGCCTCTACCCACACTATAATAGGGCGGATGTTGCTTTTTGGGGAGCGCGGGAAGCAAAATCCGCTGGTTTTCGCGGCGCCTGGAATAAATCCGAGATTCAGTGCCTATTCGTGTAGGGTACTCTCCCTATGCCAAGAACCTAGGAACTGCCGATTTACGGACGGAATTAAAAAGGGGAGAGTGTAGTGGGGCAGGAGTATCGCATCACGTCTCAAGTCTCCAGCCCCCCGGCTTTTTGGGGGGGCGTTCGTCTGGAGGTCGGTCATGAAAATTCTCATTGGTTATGACGGATCGGAATGCTCCGACGCGGCGATCGTTAATCTGCGCCGGGCAGGCTTGCCCGCGGAGGCGGAGGCGCTGGTCATGTCGGTGGCGGATGCCGCCCCGCACGGTGCGGCAATTCCTTACAGTGCAACGGTTGTCGGTCCGGGAATGATGTTTCCCGACAACCCGCAGATTGGCCAGGCCGGCGCAGACCATTTGGAGGAGGCCCAGGATTTCGCCGCGCAGGGAGCGGAGCGATTGCGCGCCGATTTCCCTGGGTGGAAGATCAGCACTGAGGCCTGGGTGGATTCGCCGGGCGCGGCCATCATCCGCAAGGCGCACGCCTGGAACCCCGATCTCATTGTCCTCGGCTGTCACGGCCGCCATGGCTTAAGCCGCCTCGTGCTGGGGAGCGTTTCGGCCAACGTGCTCAACCACGTCGCCTGCTCGGTCCGGATCAGCCGCCACCGGCTGCATGCCCAGGACCGGCCGGTGCGTTTGCTCATCGGCGTGGACGGATCCAACTGCTCGAAAGTCGCCATCCGGGCGGTGGCGCAAAGGAACTGGCCCAAAGGGACCGAGACGCAAATCATCGGCGTGCGCGATTCGCGCATTGAAATCACCGCCGGCGGAGCGCCCGAATCATACATCCCGCCCGAAACCGAAGAAGAGGCGCGCCGCAAGCTGTTCGAGGCTGTCCATGAGGCGAAGGAGGAACTGGCCAAGTCCGGCCTGCACTCCACCTACCAGGTACTGACCGGGATTCCCTGCGAAACACTGCTGGCCGAAGCCGAGCGATGGGGGGCCGATTCGATTTTCGTGGGAGCCAGAGGCCTCAATCGGCTCGAGCGAATGTTTCTGGGCAGCGTCTCGACGGCGGTGGCAGCGCATGCGCGGTGCTCGGTGGAAGTTGTGCGCGGGCATAGATCCTAACCTCGGGGTACAGAGAGGTCGTGCATTAATGCCTCGGTGCGGCGGGCTGACCTTGCTATAATCCAACGCAGGCGGAAAACAGCGGGGCTCGCCAATGCGTAAACAAGGCGGCGGCAAAACTCAGGCAACAGGTGGCGCGCGATCTCGATGGGGATTCGTGTTGGCTGGCTTTGTCTTGTTGGTTATGCCGATCAATTCCTTCGGCCAGGACGTTGCGTGGTTTTGCAATCGCGCGGTGCAGGCGGCGGGGAAAATCGGCGATCCGCAAGCCAGAGTCGATGCACTTCTTCAGATTGCCGATGTGCAAGGCAGGGCAAAGGCGCTGTCGGATTTGCATCATACGCTTGATCTGGCGCAGGCTGCGGCCGCTTCCTTGTCTCCCACGCCCGTGAGCGACGCCGCGTTGTTGAAAATCTGGCAGCGGCGCGTTTCTTCGCGCGACATCGCCGGGGCGAAGGCCACTGCGGGGGCATTTGCGGAGGCGGACAAGCGCGCAGCCCTTGAGCAAGCCATCGCGCGAATCCCATTCGGTGATCCACAGACGACCCACTTTCAGCTTGAAAGTCAGGCCGATGCAATAGGCAAATTGCTCTATTCGCCCTACAATAGTGGCAAGGAGTTCGCCGTCGCCTGTGCCGAAGCCGGAGACTCAAAAGGGGCAATCGCGGCCATGGCAGGATTGAGCGGCGATATTCTGCCTTGGACGCAAATGACTGTCGCCGAGGGGCTTTCGCACTGCGGCGATTTCGCGGATGCGTTGGCCACGGCGGAGTCGATCAAAGACTACCGGAGGGCTCTTACGCTTGCCGAGGTTGTCGAATACGCGGGAAAACACAATCTTGCCGACTCACAGCGCGTGATTCAAAACCTTTTGGCCGATGCGGCCGCGCTGCAGCCAGGCGATGAGCAGGCCACGCGATACGAGAATATTGCTTCGG